>PMJA01000338.1 GCA_003158415.1 Methylobacter sp. | reverse complement strand
CTGTCGTATAATCCTAATAACTTAATACATCTTATTGTTTATACTGACTCAAGTACCAGTGAGCGCGACAAATCATGCCAGCAAATACGACACCAGAACAACCAAAAAAATTATTGGATCAAGTCCGCGACAAGATACGCTTTAAGCACTATAGCTTGAGCACTGAGAAAACCTATCTTGCCTGGATTAAGCAATACATTTTGTACCATGGCAAACGTCATCCAGCCGAGATGGGCGTAGTCGAAGTGGAGAGGTTTTTAACTTATCTTGCTACGCAGCGTCATGTGTCCAGTTCGACTCAGAATCAGGCACTATCAGCGATACTTTTTTTGTATCGCGAGGTGTTGGTCATCACTTTGCCGTGGCTGGACAATTTTGAGCGGTCGAAAAAACCGCAGCGTTTGCCCGTGGTGTTGACAACCTCGGAAGTGCAGGCATTGTTGAGGGAAGCTACGGTGGCCCCTGCGCCGGTCAACTTGATTATCAAGCTCTTGTACGGAACCGGAATGCGCCTGATGGAGGCGGTGCGGCTGCGGGTTAAGGATGTGGAATTGAGCCGTAAGGAGATCATTATTCGGGATGGCAAGGGCGGTAAAGATCGGGTGACGATGTTGCCGGATAGCTTGTTGGAGGCGATGCGAACGCAATTGGCCTTGCGCCGTGAGTGGCATGAACAGGACTTGGCGCTGAATAAAGTGGACGTTTGGCTGCCGGATGCCTTGGCGGTCAAGTATCCGAATGCGCCTAAAGAGTGGGGCTGGCAGTATGTGTTTGCGGCGAAAAATTATTCTATTGATCCCCGCAGTAAATCCGAACGCCGTCATCATGTCGAAGAAAAACAAATACAGCGCTATGTAAAAAAAGCGGCGCTGGCGGCGGGCATTGCCAAGCCAACAACGCCGCATACGTTGAGGCATTCGTTTGCGACGCATTTACTGCAAAGCGGCTACGATATTCGCACGGTACAGGAGTTGCTCGGTCATGCGGATGTCAGCACTACCATGATTTATACGCATGTGTTGAACAAGGGCGGTCGGGGTGTTTTGAGTCCATTGGATCAGCTCTGACAGAACCTATAAAGTCAGATATGAATTTAAGAGCCGTAGGCCGCAATAGGCGATGGCCGTATTGCGGCCCCGTACGGAAAGGTTCAACATTTGGCGCAATACGCTACGCTATTGCGCCCTACGCAAACCGGTTCATCCCAAAGTCCGGACATAAAAAAACCGGGTTCCAGCAAGACTGGAACCCGGTTTTCTTGTCAGCTATAAAACAAAGATTATTTCTTGACGATGCTGATGCCCTTTAATAAATTCAGCGCTTCATGCAAGGCATAATCCGCTACATCGAGCTTTTCCTTATCTTTATCTACCCCGTCTTTTTTATCGGTAGCGCCTTTGCCATTTTTCAAATGATGCGACAAATCAGCCTCTTTGATCGGGGTAAAATCGGTTTTATCTAACGCTTCCAATTTGACTCGCGCCAATGGAATATCCGGCTCTATGCCTTCGGCCTGTATCGACCGGCCGGAAGGCGTAAAGTAACGCGCTGTCGTCAGCTTTACCGCCGCGCCATTGCTGGTAGGCAATATGGTTTGCACCGAACCTTTACCGAATGATTTTTCGCCCATAATCACGGCACGCTTTTGATCCTGCAAGGCGCCGGCGACAATCTCAGAGGCTGATGCGGAACCGCCGTTAATCAGCACCACGATAGGCGCTCCGTCCAGAAGATCATCAGACGCGGCATTAAAGCGCATTTCCGAATTGGCAATACGTCCTTCCGTATATACGATAAGCCCGCTTTTTATAAAGGCGTCGCTCACTTCCACCGCTGCATTTAATACGCCACCGGGGTTATTGCGTAAATCCAGCACCAAGCCTTTCAGTGCGCCCCCGTTTTCCTTTTTCAGTGCGGCCAGCGCTTCTTTAAGACCGTCCCCTGTGCCTGATTGGAAGCTGCTGATGCGCACATAGCCGTAACCTTTTTCCAACATCCGGCTCTTAACACTTTTAACTTTTATAATGTCGCGGGTCAATGTTAATTTCAACGGCGCATCTTCGCCTTCGCGGACAATGGTAAGAACAATTTTACTGCCGGGTTCGCCGCGCATTTTCTTAACGGCATCGGTCAAGGACATACCTTTTACCGGTATATCATCCAGCTTGATAATAAGGTCTCCGGTTTTTATGCCCGCTTTTTGGGCCGGCGTATCGTCGATCGGTGAAACCACTTTAATAAAGCCGTTTTCCATCGTCACTTCTATGCCCAAACCGCCAAACTGTCCGGTAGTGCCTTCTTTTAATTCCTGATATTCTTCCGCAACCAGATAAGCGGAATGCGGATCGAGACCGCTCAACATGCCTTTAACAGCGTCTTCAAGCAATTTTTTGTCCGAAACGGGTTCTACATAATCCCGTTTAATCAGGCCGAAAATGTCTGTAAATGTCCGCAAATCCTCATAAGGCAACGTCTCGGCATCGGTTGCAACGTCGGCGGCTTTATCTTTCCCGGCAAACACACTGCCGCAAAGTCCGATAAAAACGCCTAACATAATCCCTAAGGATAAAATAAAAATAGCTTTCTTTTTTAGCATCTGTCTTAAAACTCCAAATCCGCGATATCCAAATATTTTATCATCTAACGACTCACTACTTAAAACCGGTTCATCTCCGGCACCATTCAAGCGGATCTATCGGCACACCTTTCTTGCGTATTCCAAAATACAACCCAGATTGGCTACGTCCGCCGCTTTGTCCAACGGAAGCAATCACATCACCAGCCTCTACCGTATCGCCCATTTTTTTATAAAGACTCTGGTTAAACGCATAAAGCGTCATATAGCCATGGCCGTGATCAACAATAATCAACAAGCCATAACCGCGCATCCATTCGGCATAAACCACCTTGCCTTGCGTAACGGCTTTTATTTCCATGCCTTCAGGGGCGTCAATCAACACCCCATCCCAGACGCCCTCCGTACGCGGACTGCCGAATTTCTGCGCCAACCGTCCCCTGACCGGCCAGGGCAGACTCCCCTTGAGAGTGGAAAAATCAGCCTTAAGTTCAGGGGGATTCTCCATGGCGGGGGATAATTCTTTAGTCTGCTCGGCATCGGCGGCCAGTTCTTCTTCGGTAATAGGCAAGGTAGCCATCAGGCTTTTCAGCCTGTCTTCATTGATCTGCAACTGATTTAGCTGTTGTTCATTTGAAGAGAAGTCATTACCTATTTGCACCAGCAATTCATTTCTTTTTTTTCTGGCTTCATCAAGGGCGGTTTGCTCTGATTTTTTTTGTTCCAGATCTCGCTCTAAAAATTCAGTTTCGGTCTTTTTTTGTTTGTCCAGCTGATCCAGTCGCTGTACAGCCGCTTCCAAATCGGCGAGTTTTTTTAAGCGTTCTTTATTGATATAGTTAAAATAAACCATCATCCGCCCGGATAAGGCGGGGTCTTGCTGGTTAAGCATCAGCTTTAACCTTTCTTCTTGCCCCATCGCATAAGCGGCCTTTATTTGTCCGGCCAGTTCACTATTTAGCTTATCTATTTCCTGCTGAAAAGTTTGCATATCCTGCCGGATTTTATCCAAACCCTGGCGTTTTTGCTCGATTTTAATTTGCAGTGTTCTCAATAAAGCGGCTGTTTCGCCATAGCGCTTTTCAATATCCGCCAACAGACTCTGTAAGTTATCTTTCTGCTCTGAAAGTCGCTGCATATCCTGCTTGACAACACTAATATCCGACTCGACCTTATTGAGTTCACCGCTGGTTTGCAAATCCTCCGCATGACTCTGACTGGCCCACGTCCCCAGCAATAAACAAAAATAAAGGCTTTTTCTCATTCACGGGTTAAGCGGCGTTAATAAGCGATCTGCCAGTCATTTCAACCGGCTGCGGAACGCCTAAAATGGCCAGCATGGTAGGCGCTAAATCAGATAAACCGCCGCCGTCGGCTAACGGCTTATCGCCACAGACATAAACCAAAGGCACCTGATTGGTGGTATGTGCGGTATGTGGCTGCCCGGTTTCTTTATCCCGCATTTGTTCGATATTGCCATGATCAGCCGTTAACAAAAGCTGTCCGCCTACCGACTTTAGTGCATCAACGATGCGTTGTAATGATCTATCCACAGCCTCCACGGCCAGTATTGCCGCAGGAATGATGCCGGTATGACCAACCATGTCGCAATTGGCGTAATTGCAAATAATAACGTCATATTTGCCGCCGGTAATGGCCTCGACCAAATGATCCGTGACCTCAGCTGCATTCATTTCCGGCTGTAAATCGTAGGTTCTGACTTTAGGCGATGGCACCAGTATCCTATCTTCTCCGGGGAAAGGCGTGTCAATGCCGCCGTTTAGAAAAAAAGTGACATGCGCATATTTTTCGGTTTCCGCCAGTCGCAATTGCTTCATGCCTAAGTTGGACAAGTACTCGCCGAGACAATTTTTAATGTCGACTGAAGGGAATGCAACATCGTAATCAAAATCCTGATGATATTCCGTTAAGGTGCAAAAATAGCCCGGATGAGGCGGATGGTTTCTATCAAAGGAAGTAAAGGTTGTTGAGGTTATTGCCTGGGAAATTTCGCGCGCCCGATCGGCACGAAAATTCATAAACACCACAGAGTCTTCGGGATCAAGGGCAACCGCCTGACCTTCAGTGTCCAAAATAACCGTGGGTAATACAAACTCATCGGTCTCGCCCCGATTGTATGCGGCGGCTAAGCCCTGTAGCGCAGAATCCGCAGTCACACCGGCCACACCTTTAACAATCAGGTCGTAGGCGGATTTTACACGATCCCAACGATTATCTCTATCCATTGCATAAAAACGCCCTACGATTGAGACGATACGGCCTACACCGAGGTCTGTAAATTTGGCATCTAACAGTTCAATGGACGCGGATGCGCTTTTAGGTGGAACATCCCGTCCATCCAGGAACGCATGCAGATAGATTTTGCTTAAGCCCCGCCGGGCGGCCAGTTCAACCATCGCCATAATCTGCTCTTCGTGGCTATGCACGCCGCCGGGCGACAGCAAGCCCATGATATGCAAGGCTTTACCTTTATCTTTCGCTAAATCGACTGCGCGGCACAGAACTGGATTGGTAAAAAAACTACCGTCTTCTATGGCGTCGTTAACCTTGGAAAGATCCTGCGGTACATAACGGCCCGTCCCTATATGGATATGGCCTACTTCTGAATTTCCCATCTGATCACGAGGCAAACCCACCGAGCGACCGGAACAATTCAGCAAGGTCATCGGATAATCCTTCTGCAACTGATCCCAACAAGGCGTATTAGCCATCGCAATGGCGTTACTTTCCTGTTCCAATGAATAACCGAACCCGTCAAGGATCAGCAACACTAAGGGCTTAGGTCTATTCAACATCTTTTATTTATCTCCAGGCACTAAAAACAAAATCCGCATCACTTGATGGATACGAACTCAATAACAAACAGAGCCGCATTAACCATTACCCAAAATGATTGAAAATAAGGTATCATTTTGATAGATTTGTCAGCTTTGGTAAACAGGCAAGGTAATTGTTATATTAATACACGTTGGCGACAGTTGTGTATAAATAATTCTTCGCAGGCCCTTTATTTTAAGTAAAACACCGTAAACCAGTAGTCAAGTAGCCCTATGGACAATAAAGACCCACACATTTTATACGATGATACCGATATAGCCAGAGCGGCGCACTGCTTGAAAGCCATGTCCCATCCGTTACGATTAAAAATATTGTGCGTACTTGGCAATAATTCGATCAGCGTTCAAGACATCGTCGAGCAAGTAGGCACCAGTCAAAGCAACATTTCCCAGCATTTATCCATACTTAGAGAAAAAAACATACTCGGCTCTAAAAAAGAAGCCAACCGTGTTTATTACTACATTGATGATGACCGTATGCTACAGCTCATAAAAATGATGCGCGACGTTTTTTGTCCCATACTCTAATTTCTCACCATTCACCCACTTTAAACATACTCCATGGACCGTTACCTAGAATTTATTTTAAATCACTATATATTATCTCTCGCACTGGCAGTCGTTACCTATTTATTGATCCAGGAATTATTCGACACCGCCTTTAAAAAGTTCGGTTCTGTTTCGCCATTGCTCGCCGTCGCTAAAATGAACGATAGCGATACGCTGGTTATTGATGTCCGCGAACCGCATGAATTTATACTGAGCCATATCGAGCAGTCCATCAATATGCCTTTAGGCAAATTACCGGAAGAACTTTCAAAAATAGCCGGTCACAAAAATAAGCCTGTACTCATTTCCTGCCAAACGGGCACTCGCTCGGCGTCGGCCGGCAAGGTATTGACGAAAGCGGGATTCGAACAAGTCTTTGTTATTACCGGCGGCATGCAAGCCTGGGAAAACGACTACAAATTACCCGTAAAAATAACCAGTAAAAACAAAATTAAATCTAAACCCATTAGCCAACGCATTGATGGCAGCAGCGAAGGCGGCGGTGGCGCATGACTTTTTAGCGGCTAACGCCGCCATAAATTTCAGACACACTAAAATTTTAAACTAAAACAAACACATTCATTATGGCCGAAGAACAACAAACAATAGAAAAACAATTCGCTATCCAAAAAATTTATACCAAAGACCTGTCTTTTGAAACCCCGGATTCGCCTAAAATTTTCACCGAAAAATGGGAGCCTTCCGTAGACTTTAACCTGGGTTCCCACGTTGAAACGTTAGAAAATTCTTTATACGAAGTCGCGCTCAGTATAACTATCACCGTTAAATGCGGCGATAAAACTGCCTATCTTGTTGAAGTCAATCAAGCCGGAATTTTCGCGTTGAGCGGCTTTACCGATCAGGAAATGAGTCCTATGCTTGGCAGCTTCTGCCCGAACATTCTGTTTCCTTACGCACGGGAAGCGGTATCTGATCTGGTTGCAAAAGGCGGTTTCCCGCAACTGCTATTAGCGCCGGTCAATTTTGACGCCTTGTATGCGCAACATTTACAACAAGCGCAGCAACAAATCCCCGGTTCTGACACTATCAATTAACCGGTGTGGAAAATAAAAAGATAGCCATCCTGGGCGCGGGTTCCTGGGGAACCGCGCTTGCTATTTTGGCAGCCAGAAATGGTTGCCAAACGTTACTATGGGGACATAATCCAGAACATATCGCGGCGCTTGCGCAAGCCCGTCAAAATAAACATTATTTACCTGAACGCGCTTTTCCTGACAACCTTGCCGTTACCGCCAACTTGGCTGAAGCGGCCGCTTTCAGTAATCTGATACTGGTTTGTGTACCCAGTCACGCCTTTAAAAATACCCTGATTCAGCTTAAGCCCCACACCTCCCCTGAGATAAAAATAGCCTGGGCGAGTAAAGGCTTTAATCCCGACGACTGTTCATTACTTCATGAAATAGTCGCCGGAATTTTTTCCGCGCAAACTCCGGCCGCCATTCTTTCAGGCCCCACATTTGCCAACGAAGTTGCGGCCAATTTACCGACCGCCATCACCATAGCCTCTGCTCAGCCGGATTTTGCAAAACAACTGTCCAGCATCCTGCACGGCGGGCTGTTTCGCACTTATACCAGTTCGGATGTCATTGGCGTGGAAGTCGGCGGCGCGGTAAAAAACGTGCTGGCTATTGCCGCAGGTATCGCCGATGGCTTGGGTTTTGGTTCCAACACCAGGGCCGCATTAATTACCCGAGGCCTTAGTGAAATTATCCGCTTAGGCGTTCAATTGGGGGGCAAACAGGAAACCTTTATGGGCTTGGCGGGCTTGGGCGACCTTATTTTAACCTGCACCGACAACCAATCCAGAAACCGGCGCTTTGGCTTGGCGTTGGGACTGGGTAAAGACAGGGCGACAGCCATGCAGGAGATCGGACAGGAAATTGAAGGTGTTTTTGCTGCAAAAGAAACCTTTTCACTGGCAAAAAAATACGCCATCGACATGCCTATTACTGAGCAAACCTATAAAGTGTTATACGAAGGCTTAGCGCCGCGCACTGCGGTACAAAACCTGCTGGCACGCGAACAAAAAGCCGAATCTTAAAATTTTATTCACCTCAAAGCCTGCCCTGAGCGGTGTCAAATGGAGCACGAAGAACACGAAACTTTTGCTTTCAATATCTGACTTGAATATCTGAAACAACCGCCGGTGTTGCAATGGATACGGGCAAGTCCTGTACGGTCTTTGCTGCCGATTCTTTTTGTTGTTGCGACCGGTAAGTCCCGCCCAAAATCACCGCCATAATCAAAAGATAAATAATCGATGTAATGCGTCTAGCCTTTTTGCTACCCTCATAATTGCTCATAATCAAATACTTCCTTCTATAAAAATTGCCACAGATATGCAGATTATAAAGTTTAATCTGTGTATCTGTGGCGATTTATTTATGTTTGTGAATGGGTAACTCAGTAATTTCCCTCCTGCATGGTGCCCTAATGGATGTATTTTGATTAATCCTTCAATAAATATGGTATTGTTATTGATGGATTGGATGCCCTGATGCTCATCGGGCGGTTCTTTATAAGGGTTGCGCTGGCAGGCGGAAAAACTCTTTTAAGAGGTGTAGCATTGTTCAGGCAAGTTCACGTTAATTTAGGCTGACGAATTATGAAAGAAGAATTTGATGTGGTAATCGTAGGCGGCGGCATGGTGGGATCGGCTGTGGCCTGTAGTCTGGGCGGCAGCTCATTAAAAGTCGCGGTTATCGAAAATTCGCCGCCGCCGCCATTTGCGCCCGACCAGCCTCATGATTTGCGGGTTTCGGCGCTCAGTATTGCCTCCAAAAACATATTGGAAACCGTGGGTGCCTGGGACGGCGTCGTCAATCGGCGTTTTTGCCCGTTTCGACGGATGCGCGTATGGGAAACGGCGGGCGATACTGAATTTTGCAGTGACGATATTAACTATCCTGAATTAGGCTACATCGTCGAAAACCGGGTGACGCAATTAGCGTTATTGGATCGCTTGCAGGAGTTTGACAATATTGAGTTGATCTGCCCGGTCACTATCAGCAAAATCAATTACTCGGCAGGAAAAGCCAGCGTCGTGGAGCTGGAAAACGGACGGCGATTATCGGCAAAAGTGCTGGTTGCCGCAGACGGCGGTCAGTCGCGTGTACGGCAAACCGCAGGCTTGGGCGTAACCAGTTGGGATTACAAACAACACGCCCTGGTGATCTATATTGAAACGGCTTACGGGCAGCAGGATATAACCTGGCAACGCTTTGTACCCAGCGGCCCGCAGGCATTTTTGCCGTTGACCGGGAATTACGGCTCCATCGTCTGGTACAACTCCCCGGATGAAGTCAATCGCTTAAAAGCCCTGTCGCATGAAGCATTAAAGCATGAGTTGGTTGCCGCATTCCCTGATTGTCTGGGGGAAGTACACAGCGTATTGGGCGTCGCCAGCTTCCCGCTGAAACGCCAACATGCACAGAACTATGTTAAACCCGGTGTGGTGCTGGTTGGCGATGCCGCACACATGATTAATCCACTGGCAGGTCAAGGTGTTAATATCGGCTTGCTGGATGCGGCGGCCTTGGGTGAAGTGTTGATTGATGCCGCCAAAAAAGGTCTGGAACTCGGTGATTTAAGCGTTTTAAAACGCTATGAAAAGTTGCGTCGCAATGAAAATCTTAAAATGATGACTGTCATGGATATTTTTTATCGAGTGTTCAGTAATGAAGTATTACCTATAAAACTGATACGCAACCTGGGACTTGGACTGGCTGAACGTATTTTACCCGCTAAAAACAAAGTTATGCGTAGCGCGATGGGTTTGGAGGGCAATTTGCCCAAGCTTGCTCGCGGCGTACCAATCATCTAATCAGGAAAAACCTATGAAAAAAATAAATCTAACAGCCATGTTATTGGGCTTGTCGGTATTTGCTGGCGCTGTTTATGCCGACGTTGATCTTAAGTCTAAAGACGAAGTACAAGGCGCCTGGAAGCTGCAATATACCAAAAATTCGTTAACCGATAAACAAGCTATCGATCGGGAAGATACCTGGGTATTTAAAGACGGCAAATTAACGATCCTGCATATTCCGCGCGAAGGGAAATTTTACGATCAGCCGCCTGTCAATTACGAAGTAGAAGAAGGTAAGTTGAAAATTGCACTGGTGGGTAATAGCCGTTTCGACATATTTTCTTTAGTGGAAATAGATGACAAGTCAATGACATTAAAAGGGAAATTTGGCGGCTATTATTATTTTAATAAAAAGTAGCAGATGTCTGACTTAGCAATCCGTGTTGTTTCCGTAACCTTAAAGTAGGTTCATTGCTGCAACAGCGACTGGACTTTTAGAGCGGCCTGCTCGCAAGCTATAGCCGATTTCTGAACGCGTCGGCTCAAAGAGAATCCAACGTTCAGGCCATCACTTTCACGAGAAACATATTCATTAAGCGGGCCGCAAGCTTCCTGCATAAGCTGATCGGCCTGTAACAAAGCATCATGATTGTTAGCCCCATCAGTTTCAGGCAATGCCATAATCTCGCTGGTCATGCTGTTTTGCAAACGAAATACTTTTTCCACGTATTGAGTAAACTCTTCCCTAGTTTGACCATTTTCGCCATAGATCCCCCCAAAAGGCGTAGCGCAACCTGACAACATGACTATCATGAACATCAGCATTAAGCCTGGAAAATTAACCAAATTTGTACTCCATTTTGTCGTTTTACTCTAGCCTAAGGCTTGAATCAAAGCATTAATATACTATAAATTCAGTTTATTCGCGTATGAAAAAACCACAAACCGTTAAAGATGCATCCTTTTTTCAGCTAGGCAACCGCTAGGCCATTGCCCATGTTTTTTTGTATTCTCGAAGCATCGCTGGGTGTATACTCGATCAACTTTTTATCTCACAATTCAGTAAACATGGGGTCAAACTGATGACTGAAAAAACAGCAAGCAAATACCTGAGCAACCTTGAAAAACATTTCGCTAATGACAACCCGGTATTGTTGAAATCAGCAAAAGTTTTTCATGATCTTGATCAAATTGAATACGATCTTGGACTTTTAGGCATGGATGAAACGACTGCCTGTAAAAACTCATGGTGGCCGATAATCAGCTTGATTGGCGGCAATTCAACTGCCAAATCCCGGTTTATAAACAGTTATCTGGGTGCGCAGCAGGCGCTCTCAGGCATTCAGGCTTCCAGTCACAAATTTACGGTTTTACTGCATAACAGCCAAACCAACTCGGCGACCTTGCCCGGCACTGCGCTGGACGTTGATCCTCGCTACCCGTTTTATCAAATCAGCAGAAAAATTGAACAACTGCAAAAGGGTGAAGGTGATCGCGTTAATTCTTATCTGGAATTAAAAACCGTCCACAGCGACCATTTAAAAGGCAAGCTGTTTATTGATGCACCCAACATGACGGCTGAACCGACTAACCCGATCAATTCGCTGTTAACAAAACATATCATCGAAAACGCCGATCTGGTTTTTGTTTTCACCGATGTATTTGAATCGGCATCGCCTATGCTTGATGAATTAATCCGGCATATTATCACCCACCAGGACTCCAACCGGTTTGTTTATCTGGTTGACGAACCGTTAGCAGCGCTCAATCCTGCCAAAGCCACTGAAATCATTGCTTCCTGGCAAAGAAAGCTATTGGCAATGGGTCTGGATACCGGGCAATTTATTATTTTACCTAATCAGCAACACAGCATTAATCCTCTAAATAAAGTCGATTTTTCTGAAATAGACGAGCGCATGACCAATGTGGGCTATGATCGCTCCTATCGCATTTTGGACTCGCTGGAAAAAAGCATCCGCGACATTGAAAATGTGGTCATACCGGAGGTAAAAAAAGGCATCGTGCTATGGAAAGAGCGTGTCAACATGACCAGTCTGGTTATGCTTAGCTTTATTGCTATTCTGGCCGTTTTTGCTGAAATACAATGGGGGGTTTTAGACTTTTTAATAGACCCTATCATCGGGCCGGTAGTACTTGTCCTACTGTTGGCGCTTATGGTGCCCTTACATCTGCTGATAAGCAAGCTGCACGCAAAATTAATCGTCAATAAGCTAAACGAACGTCAGAAAGAACTGCATTTAATGGAGAATCTTGCCAGCCTGTTTGAAAGCAACTTAACCTTTACACGTATGTTGCTGCCCATTACCGAACCCGCTCCGTGGAATAAAAAAATTAAAGCCCGCTTAATGCAGTTAGCCGCCAATACCAAAGAACTGGTGCAAGCATTGAATGATAACTTCGGCTCTTATGATGAACAAATCGACAGCCATAAAGAAGAAAGCCACGCCCATTATCTGGACTTATCGAAACTTAAATAATAACAGGATTACAGGACTTATAGCCGCATAACTAGCCTCACACACCATGTCAACTATTGAAAGTCTAAGACAATATTTGCCTTTATGCTGGTTTAAGCACAACCCGCTGGAGTTGACAAAATCAATGGGGTTTTTTAAGCAAAACCTGTTGTTCTATTTCATTGTTGAATACTTTATGCAGGCGAACATGACCGACGATCCGTTCGAGTCATTTACCGAAGTCACTATAGAAACGCTGTTAACATTTTTGTTTATCGGTTTTATACTATCCCTGAACAAGACTTTTTACGCTTTTATACAAGTCACAACAGCCATTTTAGTTTGCGCCAATATCGTCTCCCTTTTCGTCATTCCGGTCTTAATCTGGCTAACCATTAATGAATATCTTTTAAGCTATTATTTTTTAGGACTCTTATTCATCTGGGAATTGGCGTTAATAGCCTATATCTTCAGAAAATCGCTCTCTATCAATCTTGCCGCCAGCCTAGCTCTATCGGCGCTTTATTTTACGATAGCTTATTTAGGTGCGTTCGCCATAGGACAAGTGTTGATTTAACTCAGAAAAAGCGGTTACACGCCACAAAAATGACAACAACACAAAATGACTTAATAGCTGTATAATCTCCTCGTTTGATAATAACACGGTTATTCCATGAAACTACTGATACGCAACCTCGCTCGCACCACTACTGAGGCGGAGCTTAGGGCCTTGTTCGAAGCTCACGGCACAGTGCAGTCCTGCTCTCTGGTAATCGATAAAGAGACCGGTAGCTCCAAGGGTTTTGGCTTTGTCGAAATGCCTAAGCAGGGTGAAGGCAAGATGGTAATGAATCTCCTCAACGGCATGAATGTAGCCGGTAGCAAGATCCGCGTTAAAAAGGCCGAATAGAAATATCTATGGTTTGAAGTGACGACGATTATTAGCACTGGCTTTTGATCTGTTAATGCGCAATATATTATCCGGCACAGCCAGCTTAAAAACCTTTTCCTCCAGCGCAAAAATAGCCTCCAATGCCTGCCGGTGCAAGGGATGTCGGCGGTCATTTGCAGGATGTAGCGGATTATCACGTACGTCGTCTATAATGCGCTGAGCTTCCCTGAGTTCACAATCTAAAAAATCTAAAAATGGGGGATGTTGCATCTGTTTCATAGCGACTTCATCTACGGAATTTAGCATCTAGTAACATTTTAATGTGGGTTAAAGTAACAATGCCTGGGATAACTAAAAGTCTCGCTGGTTTTTGGCCTAGATGCTAAAACAAGCTTTCAGCGAAAACAAAGACGCTAATAAAATTATTGCTTTGTTCCTTGATATTTTGTCATGTTTACCCTGTAAATATCTAAAGCAACTTATAGGCCACTAATAAAAAACAACGTAAATTCAAACGATAAGATGCTAGTCGAAAGAAAACAATTCATCTTAGGGGGGAAATCAACCACCCGCCATCTATTTTGTGGTGCAAAACAACCGGCAGTTAATTTTTTATGTTTGTGAATTGATGATACTGGTTACTATTATTTATCTATCCATTCATAGAGCTCTGTTAAAGTCGGGTCACATTTGCAGCAACGGGTTCCGCAGGAAGGCTCCAGCGGCAACTGACGTACATTGCCTTTGCTAATCCATTTGCCCAGCATACCGCGCAGGGCATCTGCATCCATATTAAAATGATTGACCAAATCAGCTAATGCAACTCTATGTTGTTGTTTTAAATAACTACGCAAATCAGATAAAATCACTTGCCGACTCCTGCCTGTGTTTTTCAACCGTGTGCTTTCCAGTTAGCCACAGCCCGACCAGCACCAATAAAAAAGCACTGATTAATCCCAATATCCAACTCAAAGAATATTCAGGATGTCGGCTATACGTCATCGCCTGATAAAAAACGGTTGCCGTCATATAGGCTATACCCGTAGTCCAGAACACGACAAACAATGTCCAGCCGGTATTGGTTTCTCTATGAATGGCCGCCGTTGCCGCAACACAGGGCGCATACAATAAAATAAACAACAGATAAGCAAAAGCACCTGCTTTGCCGTCAAAACTATGTTGCATCGCTGTAAAAGTATCGGTTTTAACGTCCTGCTCACCGGCAGCCGACGCCATATCATCAACCGTACCGATATTGAGTCCCAGCGGGTCTAACAAATTATCTGCAACAGCGCTTAAGTTTTTAGGCACGGTCGCACAAGCCGCCGCCAACGCATCGGCCAGATTGAACGGCGCTTTATCGGGCGTAGCACCGGTATTTGCAAGCTGGCTATATAAGGCGTCAAGCGTGCCGACCACGGCTTCTTTAGCCAACACACCGGTAAAAACGCCGACGGTTGCAGGCCAATTGTCTTTTTCTATGCCCATGGGTTTAAACGCGGGCGTTAAAGCTCGCCCAATTTCACTGAGCACCGATTTNNATCACCTTACCTGCATTGAGCAAAAATGACTTGAGCCTATCCCAGGTTCTAATAAAAACCCCGCGCAATGTCGGTAAATGGTAGGCGGGCAATTCCATAATAAAAGGCGTAGACTCGCCTTTAAACAGGGTATGGCGCATAATCAGCCCCGTTAATACGGCCACAGCTATGCCCAATAAATATAAGCCGAAAACCAGATTCTGGCCGCCTACAGGGAAAAATGCCGCCGCAAATAATGCATAAACCGGCAGTCTGGCGCCGCAGGACATGAACGGATTCATCAGATTGGTCAATATCCGGTCGCGCTGGTTTTCCAGCGTGCGGGTCGCCATGATGGCAGGCACGTTACAACCGAAACCGACGATCATCGGCACAAAGGACTTGCCGGGCAAGCCGATCATACGCATGAACCGATCCATGACAAATGCCGCTCTGGACATGTAACCCGAATCTTCCAGCGCCGATAAAAACATAAACAAAAAGCCGATAATGGGGATAAAGGTGGCAACAACCTGTATGCCGCCGCCGACGCCTTGAGTAATCAAGACAATCAACCATTGCGGTAAATTTAACCCGGTGAGCACCAGACTCAAGCCATCAACCAATAACGCACCGACCGATAACTCAAAAAAATCGACAAAAGCGCTGCCGATATTGATGGTGAACATGAACATCGCATACATCACCAGCAAAAATATCGGGATACCTAAAAATCGATTCAAAACGATGTGGTCGATTTTTTCCGTGGTGTGTCGACTCACTTCATTGAGTTTGCAGACTGCACCCTGTATCAACTCATTGACGAATCCGTAGCGGGCGTCCGCAGCCAGTATATCTATCTCATCATCGGTTTCAATCTCTACCCGATGCTGTAATTTTGCCACAGTCGCCATCAATGCTGGCCCGGCAAATTGTTTGGCCAGGGTGTCATCTTCTAATAACCGCACCGCAAGCCAGCGCAAATTACACCGGCGCTGCTGGGCAATTTCAACCAAGTCAGGGGAAATTTCCTCAATAGCTTGTTCCAAGGCTGCGGCATAGCTGATTTTTACCGTTGGAACCGGCTTGGTGATGGCGGCATGGTTAATTTGTGCTTTTAATGCAACAATGCCGTCTTTACTTGATGCAGTAATTGGAATTACCGGGCAACCCAGTTGCTGCGCTAAATAATCACAATCAATTTTGATGCCGCGTCGCTTAACCGCGTCCATCATATTGAGCACCAATACCATAGGCACCCGCATTTCGATGAGTTGTGACGTTAAATACAGATTGCGCTCTATATTAGAGGCATCAACAATATTGATAATTAAATCGGCATCCCTGGCAGCAACATAATCCCTGGCGACTTTCTCATCCAATGAGACCTGATCATCGGCGGATTCTAACGAATAAGTTCCGGGTAAATCGACTAATTCGATGAGTTTACGGGCGTGAGTATATTCACCGGTCTTTTTTTCAACCGTGACGCCCGGCCAGTTACCTACATGCTGTCTGGATCCTGTAAGCACGTTAAAAAGGGTGGTTTTGCCGCAATTAGGATTACCAACAACACCAACCGTAAAATCAGTTTTCATCACCGTTTCTCTATCAACACGATTGCCGCTTCATCTTT
>PMJA01000397.1 GCA_003158415.1 Methylobacter sp. | reverse complement strand
GGCTTTTTGCTGCCAGTCATTGATGGCCTTGATGCTTTGGTTGTACTCATCCACGCTGCCCTGTTCAATAACTGGAACCACGGGGTTAGTTCCACAGCTACTCGGGGTCCAAATTCCATTAGTAATAGTACCCGACGTGCAGAAGAAGGTAGGTAGCATCATTACCGCAGTTAAAAAAAGTCGATTTATCATTTTCATTCCTTACATTATTTTTAGTATTTACTTTATTTTGGTTCACTATGGTGCAGAACCAGATAGACTGGATCTGCTACTGTTCCACGGTCACAAAAGCTATTTTGGCAATTCCGGTATGTTGAACGGTTGCCATCACTTCGGCAACCTTGGAATACACAACATCCTTATCGGCATATAAATGCAGACCGGTTTCGGGGTTTCGTGCAAGCTCATCCTTTAAGGCGGTTTCCAGTGCAGCCAGATCGGCCAGCGGCAGTTTGTTCAAGGTTATGATTCCTTGTGCATCAATTCCAAGTTGCAACGGTTGTTCCTTAACATCCGCCGTGGTTTCGGCGGTTTTCGGCAGGGTTACATTGACGGATTGCGTCAACAACGGCGCGGTCACCAATAAAATAATCACCAACACCAACATCACATCGACCAGCGGCGTGACGTTGATGTCGCTCATGGCCTCTTCTGATTCTGATTGCGGTTTAAAAGCCATGATTATGCCTTCCCTTGCACATCGTTTTCAGTGGCGACGTGAATAAAGCCAGCCACGAAGTTTTCCAAACCGGCACGGTGTTGTTTGACATTGCGCAGCAGAAAGTTATAGGCCAATACGGCGGGAACCGCCACGGCAATGCCGATGGCAGTGGCGACCAGGGCATCGCCGATCGGGCCGGCCACCACGTTCAGGCTGGTCGAGCCGCTGGCGGTAATTTCATGCATCGCGTGCATGATGCCCAACACCGTACCGAACAGGCCGACAAACGGTGCTGTACTGCCGATACTGGCCAGCAGCGTCAGTCCTCCTTCCATTTTTCGGGCTTCATGCTGCATAGCCGCGACTAATGCCTGCTCCAGCAACTCGGCAGGTATGCCATGATATTTAAGGTGTTTTCCGGATGACTTCCGGCTGTCGTCCAGCCAGGCGAAACCTTTGTTGGCAACCCTTGCTTGCGGGCCACGGGCAATCGTTACAGGCAAGGCTTTGGCAGCGGCCAGATTGGACTCGTCCCAGAATGCCTGACTAAAATGGCGGTTGTAATAACTGTTTTTGCCAAACTGCCAAAGCTTGAACAAAATCACCGTCCAGGTCAGCACTGAAAAAATCAGCAACGTATATAAAGTTCCGTCGATTATCAGCTTAGGCTCGATGTGGTAGGGCATTACTCTTTTTCCTTTTATTGTGTGTTTAACGTAAAATTAATAGGCACGATGACGGTACAGGGTACGGCCCTATCGCCTTGTTTGGCAGGTATAAACAGCCATTTTTCAACGGCTTCTACGGCCGCGTCATCCAATACCTCGTGTTCACTACTGTGGTATATGGCGACCGAATCGGCATGTCCGTCGGCGGACACATTGACCCGTAGCAACACCTTGCCCTCCCAGCCCCGACTGCGGGCAAGCGGCGGATAGATCGGCTTGGGATTGATGCCGTAATTGGCTTTAAAACTGGCTTCGCTATACGTTTCCGCCTTACTTGCCGATTTTCCGGTAGCTGTGTCGTCGCTAGTGTTTTTTGAGTTATCGGTAACGGATTCAACCGGCGACGGCGCAGGCAGTGCTGCATCGCTGACCTTCATCGGTTTTGGCAGCGTGACTTGTTTCGGAATGACCTGTGCCTTTTGCTTAACCGGCTTTTTAACCGGCGATTTTTTCGGTTCGGGCGGCTTGGGCGGCGCAGGTGGCGCGGCCACCGGCTGTGGCGACGGCGCGTTCACCATCGACACTTCCATCATTAATGGCTGCGCCAGCGTGATAGCTTCCGTCGGTTGCAGCAACCACTGCGCCCCCCAAATATGCAACAGCAACACTAAAACCAGTAATAAGCCGGCAACAGGGTCAGGCTTTTCTTCGCCGGTTAATCGTTCAAACAGGCTGAGCTTGTTATCTGCGGCAAGAATTGCCGGGCCGCTCATCGGTGACAAGATTTTCTTGCCCAGGCCGTGTTCGTGGTCATTGAATAAATACATGCGGTCATTATGCAGTTAGTAATTAAATTTCAACTGAGCCACATAAGTTCTTTGTGGGAACGGGTGGTAAATCCAGTAATTTTGATTATTGATGTTGTCGATTCCGGCGTTGATAGACCATTGCTTGGTTATTGCGTAATTGACTTTGGTATCAACCACAAAATAAGAGCTAATGCCGGTATACGTGTTGGTGGTGTGGTCGCTGTTATTAAGTTGGCTATACACTGCGCTGCTGTAACGGCCGCTCACCGATGTTGTTAAATCCTTAAGAGGACTGTAACTGATGGTAAATGTCGATCTCCAGATAGGGATTTTAGGTGTCAACATACCGGTGGAAGGAAGTGTTACATAGGGATTAGCTGCTGAATTGGCTGAAGCCGCCGCCGCTGCATCTGATGCAACATTCTGCGTGATGTGAGAATCCGCCCAGGTGCCGCTGGCATAAAAGTTTAACTTATTGATAAAGACATCGTTGGCATTACCTGCCAGCTCCAGACCATAGGTGTCGGTTTGGCCAATGTTAGAGTTAAATGAGCTTGTCGTACCGTTAGCCAAATAAGACGGCATCGAATAAATGGCATTTCTAACGCGTTCCTGGAAAAAGCTAAGCCGCAACTTGCCTTTAGGCAAAAAATACTCGCTGGAAATTTCTGAGGACAAAGCGTCTTCCGGCTTCAGGTTGGGATTGCCATTGACGGCATTGAGGCCCACCGTGGTGGTTTGAAATAACTCGGCGGCGGTAGGATAACGATAGGCCTGACCCACTGAAACCCCAAATCTCATGCTATCTTTAGGCGTCCAGGTTAACTTGCCTTTAGGCGAAAAATTGACCGAATTCAAGTCTTTCTGATAAATAGTGAATTTTTTTGTAGTGGCGTTAGTGCCGGAAGCCACAGTGGAAGTATTTAAACCATCAAACGCATTCCAGTCCTCCAAGCGACCGCCCGCAGTAAGATTCCATTGCTTGGCAAAGTCCCACGTATCCTGCAGCCAATAACCCTGGGTGCGCGTCTTGCCTTCCGAATCGGAATAAACATTAGCATTAGAATTAGCGCCGGTTTGCCAATTGATGGTGTTATAGACCGGGTTAACCAGTTGATAGGAATCATTATGAAAACCGAAACTGACTTCATGAATGCCGTAGAAATTGCCTGGCCGCCAGATGCCTTTGGCGTCGGCGGTATTCCAATTGGAGCCGGTCAGCACAGTGGTTCGTCCGGTTAAACCGGCGGCTGATGTCGCCTCGGCAACCGGGTTTTGCGTAGCTACACGCACGGTATCTGTACCCAGCTCCACCAAGCTGCCATTCAATTCCCAATCGAATTTGCCGCCGGTATCCGATTTAACACTCATGCCATGCGACCAAGTGGTTTGGTCGACCAATTGAGGCGAAAATAAAGCGGTTGCACCCGATAAGTTGTTAAGACTAGCCGCGCCATTAAGGTTCACGGATGTTCCGTTCATGTTCACTGTGCCACTGCTTACCGGAGCGCCATTAGCGCCCGTTAAAAAGCTGGATACCCCTGTGGTGGCATTATTTTGCCATAGACCTAAGGTATAAGCGGCGCGTATGGTCGGGGTAATATCGTAGGCGAACTTCCATTTAAAATTATCCTGTTCGGTGCGGTTTATGCTGCCTGCACCGTAGACATATATCGGTACACTAGCGGGGTTGGCGCTAGTTACGGCACCGTTTACCGGCACGCCTGCTTTACTAGCAGTTGTAGCAACGGGAGTCGTCATAAAAGTGATCGGCTGTCCGTCGCTGAGCAAATGGCTGTAGTCAAAACGGAAGGAAAAGTCTTTATATTTGTTGCCGACAAAAGTGGAGTATTTTTGGCTATAGGCCGTACCACTATCGTTATAAATAGTGTAATTGGAAAAACTGCCTTGGGTATCGGCGCCAAATTCAAATTTGGTCGGCATTTTGGTCGTTAAATTAAGTACGCCGCCCATGGAATTACCGGCGTAAGCGGCTGAGAAGGGCCCGTATAAAAAATCAGCGCGTTCAATTTCACTGGGCGACACGGTATTCCAGCGCGGCGAACCAGTATTGCCATTGTTATTGCCGAGATACGATGAAAGCAATATGCCGTCGGCATAAATCATAGTACGTGCGCTTTGGCTTATGGTTGTAGTTCGAGTGGCTAAAGGCTCGTTAGTGTCGCCTATGTAACGCTTACGCACCATTAAGCTGGGTAAATATTTGACAGCGTCTTCAACGGTGGTTAGGTTGACATTCTCTTCCAGTTCCTTGGCGGTAACACTGGCGGTGGTATTCGGCAGTTTAAATTTTTCAGACTCCGTTTTGGCTTTGTATCCCTCGGATTGATCTTCTTGCCCGCTTACGCTCACTGTCGGCAAAATTTGATCGGCGACCGGTTTGGACGTCTTGGTGCTAACGGCTTTTGTACCGACGGCCTTTTTGTCGACCACCGTGGTGCTAACGGTCTTTTTACCGGCGGCGGGCTTATCTTCAGTTGGATCGACAGTTTGCCCGGTTTCGCCTAAGGCCAGCGGGGATGTCAGCATCAGCAGGCAGATCAGCGCACCTTTAGGATTGAGGGGAAAGGGGGGTTGCAGATATTTCATAGCGTCTTTTAAAGTTATTGTTGTTCTGCTAATAAAGCAACAACCGCGCCAATCCTTTCNNATATGCGGGATATGCCCTATTTAGCGTGTTAAATAACACAGTTTAATTAGAGGGTCGGGGGGCGTCCTGATCGTTAGCGCGTATTTATTCGTTACCATCAAATACCTGGATGTCGATTCCGCC
>PMJA01000379.1 GCA_003158415.1 Methylobacter sp. | reverse complement strand
AATGACCTTCGAGACTGGCTGGAAGCAAAAAGGGACATCATCGCCCTGGTTTACGGCGACAAGTCGGTTAAAAATAATACACCTCACAAACTTCGGCATCGTACTAACCTAACCATGAACCATAGCGGCATAGCGGGGTTTTAAGATTCATCAACCGCCATCCGGCACTTTGCACAAATACCATGCACTTCGATAGCCTTGCTATGCACGGTAAAACCGGCTTGATTGAACTCTTGAGACAACGCCGACATCACATCGGGAGCGGAACGTTCGTCGATTTCTTCGCAGAGTTTGCAGATCAACAGTAATTGTTCATGTTGCTGGCCGGAACAACGGCAACCGACAAAGGCATTGAGGCTTTCCACCCGGTGAATCAGGCCTTGTTCAATCAAAAAGTCCAGGGCGCGATAAATAGTCGCCGGTTTTGCCGCCTGCTGCAGGGGTTTGAGCCTATCCAGCAACTCATAAGCTTTAACGGCTTTATGACTTTCCCAGATCAAGGCCAACACCTGATGCCGGATCGGCGTTANNAATTGCACGCCGCGTTCAAGGCACAAATGCTCGGCAACACTCAGCGCTTCGCTGATGCATTCGCGATGATTATGTGCCAAAGCGTAGGGATCGGGTTGGGCGTAAGTGGTCATTGCAGAGTCGGCTTCCTTGGGTCGAAAGCAATAGTATAACATTTAGCCAAGGCGGGCAATCCGCTCACAGCCCAATCATAAGTTGTTATTTAAAACCATCCCGCTTAAACTTTTCCAGCTGTTTGTTAAACCCTTTCCTATCGAACAGAAAATATAAAAATACCAACAAAAACGGCCATAACAATAGGCCCACTATCTTAAATGCCGTACCCATATCCATGATAACTCCTCGTATTAGATGTTAAGAACTACATGATAACATTGAACAACCCGCCCGTTGCCTAGCCCAATCGGGACGTTTTTCGGCAAAAGCCGCGTTGCCCGGTTGTTCGTTGTATGGATCGCGCAAGCAATCCAATAATTCATTAACCCCGGTAAAATCGCCTTGTTCGGCTTGGTCTATTGCGAGTTGAGCCAGGTAGTTGCGTAGCACGTACTTAGGGTTGACGGCGTTCATACGCTCGCGCCTGACGTCATCAGAGGTGCCATCCTGTTGCACGCGCTTGATATAAGTTTTAAGCCACGCAATTAAGCGGCTTTTGTAGTCGGCGTTGAGTTGTTCCGGCACATAATAAGCCGCCGATAACGGCGCTATCAACGCGTCGTCGCTGACATCATACTGAGTTGAAATCAGCGCCAGTTGCCGGTAAAAAATCGTCATATCGGTTTCAACCAGTTCCAATAAGCTTAACAATTCTGTATATAAATCCTTATCCGTCGGCAAGGTCGTCAGGCCCAGCTTATCCGCCATCATGGCCTGCCAATTTTGTTCAAAGGTTTGCTTATAAACATTCAAGGCCTGTTGCAACGGTTCTACCTGCTCAATGAGCGGATAAATCGCATTCGCCAATTGCCCCAGGTTCCAGAACGCGATTTGCGGCTGGTTGCCGTAACGGTAACGACGATTTTCGGCGTCGGTGGTATTAGGTGTCCAGTTGGGATCGTAATTTTCCAGCCAACCGTAAGGGCCGTAATCAATGGTAAGTCCTAATATCGACATATTGTCGGTATTCATTACGCCATGCACGAAACCGACGCGCTGCCAATGCACGATCATTTCCGCTGTCCTGCGGCACACTTCAGCAAACCAGTCGATGTAAACGGCGGGTTCAGGCTCGCCCAAATGCGGAAAATCCGTGCGTATCGTGTAGTCCGCCAGTTGTTTCAGCACGGTCATATCGCCGCGTGCATTTAAAAGCTGAAAATTGCCGAAACGGGTGAACGACGGCGCCACCCGGCAGACGACAGCGCCCGGCTCGGCTTGGGGATTGCCGTTATAAAACATATCCCGGATAACCGATTCTCCCGTCAGCATGAGACTTAATGCCCGCGTGGTGGGTACTCCTAAATGAAACATGGCTTCGCTGCATAAAAATTCGCGCACCGATGAGCGCAATACCGCCAAACCGTCCGCGGTTCTGGAATAAGGCGTAGGCCCTGCACCTTTGAGCTGTAATGCCCAGCGTTCACCTTTAGCATTGACCACCTCACCCAAATTAATCGCGCGACCATCACCAAGCTGGCCTGCCCAGCTGCCAAACTGGTGGCCGCCGTAACAGGTCGAGTATGGCGCCATACCGGCAGATAGGCGGTTACCGGCAAATACCTGGGCGAAATCGTCAGCTACGCAGGCCTCTTCAGTTAAATCCAATAATGCAGCAACCTCTTGGGAATAGGCGACTCTTTGCGGGTTTGCAACCGGGGTAGGCTCTACCCGCGAATAACAAGCACCGAAAACCTGACGGCGATGATTGCCGGCTTCGGCATCTGCGGGCAGTTCGCGGATATAGCGATTATCGAAGTTCAAGTCATCAAGCTTGGTTATTTTTGCGTGTGCATTCATGGATATAGATATTTTTTATAGAATGGAAATAAAACTTTAAGCCTGTCGCTAGGAGGCTGTCCGAGAATAGAAACATAGCTATTTATACAGGGAAAATCTTTAAGATAAAACCCGCATTTTGTATCTGTTTATGTCTTTTTTACATGAAATATTACTTATGCTATGCTAAAGGGTACATTTTACAGACACAGTGGCGGACGTGTTTCGTTTTAAGGAACGGAATCGACAGAAGAGAGATGACCATGACCGAATCAATCAGTGCGGAAGCAACCGTACAGGAAGTAATAAATACCCTTAAAAATAAACCCGGCGCACTTTTACCTATTTTACATGGTATTCAGGATGCGCTGGGCTATATCCCTACCGACAGTGTTCCGGCCATCGCTCGGGGCTTGAATCTGTCCCGCGCTGAAGTGCATGGCGTCATCAGTTTTTACCATTATTTCCGTGACACCCCGCCGGGCAAACAGACTATTCATCTTTGCCGCGCCGAATCCTGCCAGGCCATGGGCGGCAAGCTATTGGAACAGCATGTAAAAACGCGCTTAGGCATCGATTTTCATGAAACCACAGCAGACGGCAAATTCTCGCTGGAGCCGGTTTATTGCCTAGGCAACTGCGCTTGTTCACCGGCGATGCAAATCGGTAAAGAAATTTATGGACGCGTGTCAACAAACAGTTTTGACGCTATTATCGATGAAACGGAGCAACTGGCATGAGCATCACTCTTTATGTACCCTGTGATTCCAGCGCCGTATCGCTGGGCGCCGACCGTATCGCTACGGCGATAGCTAAAGAAGCGCAACAACGCGGTATTGCTATTAATTTGATACGCAACGGCTCCAGAGGCTTGTATTGGCTGGAGCCTTTGGTCGAAGTGATCACCGAAGCAGGCCGAATCGCCTACGGCCCGGTGCAGGTCAGTGATGTCGTCAGCCTGTTTGATGCGGATTTCCTGCACGGCGGCGCGCATAAGCTGGCGCTGGGAGTCATCGAAGAGCTGGATTATTTAAAAAAACAACAACGTTTAACCTTTGCCCGTATCGGCAAGACCGATCCCGTCAGTCTCGACGACTATCTTAATAACGACGGCTATCGCGGTTTAAGCAATGCCTTAAAGCTGCCGCAGGCGGATATTGTTAAAGCCGTGACGGATTCCGGTTTGCGCGGACGCGGCGGCGCGGCTTTCCCTACCGGCATTAAATGGAATACGGTGCTCAACACACCATCTGCACAAAAATACATCATCTGTAATGCCGACGAAGGCGATTCCGGCACATTTTCCGATCGCATGGTGATGGAAGGCGACCCTTTTGTCTTAATCGAAGGCATAACTATCGCTGGTTTAGCGGTAGGCGCGACACAAGGTTATATTTATTTGCGCGTAGAATACCCGCACGCCCATAAGGCGCTGAATGCGGCTATCGAAAAAGCTTATGCGGCAGGATTCTTAGGCGATGATATACAAGGCAGCGGCAAAGCCTTTCATCTCGAAGTCCGCTTAGGCGCAGGCGCTTATATCTGCGGCGAAGAAACGTCATTAATGGAAAGTCTGGAAGGCAAACGCGGCTTGGTGCGTTTTAAACCGCCACTGCCCGCCATCAGCGGCTTGTTCGGACAACCTACCGTCGTCAATAACGTTATTTCTCTGGCATCGGTGCCTATCATTCTCGATAAAGGCGGCGATTATTACCGCGATTTCGGCATGGGCCGTTCGCGCGGAACGTTGCCCTTACAATTGGCGGGCAATATCAAACACGCAGGTCTGGTTGAGCTAGCCTTCGGTTTGACGCTACGTGAACTGCTGTATGACTTCGGCGGCGGCTCGGCATCGGGACGACCCATTAAAGCCGTACAGGTCGGCGGCCCATTAGGCGCGTATTTGCCTGAATCACAATTCGATACGCCTTTGGACTACGAAGCTTTTGCCGCAAACTGGACGGTATTGGGACATGGCGGCGTAGTCGTTTTTGATGACACGGCCGATATGGCCGCATTGGCCCGTTACAACATGGAATTTTGCGCTATAGAATCCTGCGGTAAATGCACGCCTTGCCGCATCGGTTCCACCCGTGGCACAGAAGTCCTGGATGAGATTATCAAAGGACACGAACTTAATAAAAACATCCCGCTGTTACGCGATCTTTGCAACACTTTACTTAACGGCTCGCTTTGTGCATTGGGCGGTATGACGCCGTATCCCGTATTGAGCGCGTTAAATCATTTTCCCGAAGATTTCGGCGTCAATGATAAATCCAACGCAGTCTGATAACGACACGAGGACACCATCATGAGCATCAATAAAGAACAAGATTTCGGCACTCCTGCCAGCGTATCAAGTCAATTAGTCACGCTGGAAATTGACGGCTTTCAGGTCACCGCACCCGTTGGCACATCTATCATGCGGGCGGCGGCAAGCATCGGCATAGAAATACCTAAATTATGCGCCACCGACAGTATCGAGCCGTTCGGCTCCTGTCGGCTATGCGTGGTGCAGATTGAAGGCGGGCGAGGCATGCCTGCTTCCTGCACTACGCCGGTCGCGGAAGGCTTGAAAGTCGTTACCCAAAACCAAAAACTGGCCGATGTACGTCGCGGCATTATGGAACTGTACATTTCCGATCACCCGCTGGATTGCTTAACCTGCTCAGCCAACGGCGATTGCGAACTGCAAGACATGGCGGGCGCGGTGGGTTTGCGCGAAGTGCGTTACCATCCTGTGGAAACGCACCTGAATGCGGTTAAAGACGAAAGCAATCCCTATTTCAGCTTCGATCCCAGCAAATGTATCGTGTGTTCGCGTTGCGTCAGGGCTTGCGAAGAAACCCAAGGCACGTTTGCGTTAACCATTGATGGTCGCGGCTTTGATTCCAAAGTATCGCCCGGTCAAAACCAGGGTTTTATGGATTCCGAATGCGTTTCCTGCGGTGCCTGCGTACAGGCTTGCCCGACCGCAACCTTAATGGAAAAATCGGTCATCGATCATGGCCAGCCGGAACATGCCATCGTCACCACCTGCGCCTATTGCGGCGTCGGCTGTTCATTCAGGGCCGAAATGAAAGGCGAGCAAGTCATCCGCATGGTGCCGCATAAAGACGGCAAAGCCAATCATGGGCATTCCTGCGTCAAAGGCCGTTTTGCCTTCGGTTATGCCACGCATAAAGACCGCATCACCAAACCGATGATACGCGCCAGCATTAAAGACGCATGGCGTGAAGTCAGCTGGGAAGAGGCCATTAACCATGCCGCTTCCGAATTAAGACGCATCCAGAAAAAATACGGCAAAGACGCCATCGGCGGCATTACTTCTTCCCGTTGTACCAATGAAGAAGTTTATATCATGCAAAAACTGATACGCGCCGGTTTCGGCAACAATAATGTCGATACCTGCGCGCGGGTATGCCATTCCCCTACCGGCTATGGACTCAAACAAACCTTTGGCGAATCATCAGGCACCCAGGATTTCGACTCGGTAATGAAAGCCGACGTCATTTTGGTGATAGGCGCCAACCCAACCGACGGACACCCGGTGTTCGGCTCACTGATGAAAAAACGCCTGCGTCAGGGCGCAAAACTGATCGTAGCCGATCCCCGCGAGATTGACCTGGTTAAAAACAGCCCGCATGTGCAGGCCGATTATCATTTGAAATTGCGCCCCGGCACCAATGTGGCGTTGATCACTGCTTTCGCCCATGTCATCGTCACCGAAAAGCTGATGGACGAAACGTTTGTTAATGAACGTTGCGATGTCGAATCATTCACAAAATGGGAAACCTTTGTCGCCCAGGAGCGGCATTCGCCGGAAGCCACCGCCGCCGTCACAGGCGTACCCGCCGCTGAACTCAGAGCGGCGGCAAAACTCTATGCCACCGCCGGTAATGGCGCCATTTATTACGGCTTGGGCGTAACCGAACACAGCCAGGGTTCCACGATGGTTATCGGCATCGCCAATATAGCCATGGCGACCGGCAATCTAGGTCGCGACGGTGTCGGCGTCAATCCTTTACGCGGACAAAACAACGTACAAGGTTCATGCGATATGGGCTCGTTCCCGCATGAGTTCCCAGGTTATCGTCACGTTTCCGATGAAAAAACCCACCGGCAGTTTGAAGCCGCATGGCAGGCCGAATTAAGCTGGGAACCCGGTTTGCGCATCCCCAACATGTTCGATGCGGCGATGGATAAAAGTTTTATGGGTCTGTACTGCGAAGGCGAAGACATTGCCCAGTCCGATCCCGATATTACCCATGTACATGCCGCATTGCGCGCTATGGAATGCATTATTGTGCAGGACATATTCCTCAATGAAACCGCTAAATTCGCGCATGTCTTCTTGCCAGGCGCATCCTTTTTAGAAAAGAACGGCACGTTTACCAATGCCGAACGCCGCATTTCACCGGTGCGTAAAGTCATGTCGCCGTTGGCAGGCTATCAGGATTGGGAAGTCACCCAAATGCTGGCCAATGCGATGGATTACCCGATGAATTACAGCCATCCATCGGAAATCATGGCTGAAATCGCCAGCCTGACGCCGTCTTTTGCGGGCGTCAGTTATGAAAAAATCGACCGACTGGGCAGCATACAATGGCCGTGCTATGACGAAGCCTCAGTAGGCACGCCAATCATGCACGAACAAACTTTTATGCGCGATGACGGCAAGGGCTTCTTTATGCTGACGGAATATGTCGCCACGCACGAACGCGTCACCCCGAAATTCCCGTTGATTCTGACTACCGGTCGCATCTTGTCGCAATACAATGTCGGCGCACAAACACGGCGCACCGACAATGTGGCCTGGCATTCGGAAGACCGTCTGGAAATACATCCGCATGACGCCGAAGATCGCGGCCTGAAAACCGGAGATTGGGTCGGCATCAAAAGCCGTGTCGGCGAGACTGTATTACGCGCGTTAGTGAGCGACCGCGTCCAACCCGGCGTGGTTTACACAACGTTCCACTTCCCGGAATCGGGTGCCAATGTCATCACCACCGACAACTCCGATTGGGCAACCAATTGCCCGGAATACAAAGTAACCGCCGTACAAGTCAGTAAAGTCAGCCAGCCTTCCGAATGGCAGGCAAAGTACCAGGCGTTTACCGAAAACCAACTGGATTTATTGGCACTAGGGGCGCAGCATGACTAACGGCAACGCCGTTGTCCAATCGTTATCATTAGACCTGGGCTGGCCGAGTTACCAGCAACGGTCTGTGGAACGCTGGCAAGGAAGCCGACACTCCTTGCAGCAAGACTATATTGCTGAAGAAGTGCCGGTTTCCTTGGTTTACAACGGCACGCCCCATGTTGTCATGCTGGCAACCCCTACCAATCTGGAAGAATTCGCGCTGGGTTTTAGTATTACCGAAGGTATTATCAATTCCCCGCAAGAACTCATCTCGGCGCGCATTTATAATCGCTCCAACGGCATTGAAGTCCACTTAAAAATCCCTGAAC
>PMJA01000357.1 GCA_003158415.1 Methylobacter sp. | reverse complement strand
TTAAAAACTTGAACATCGAGTATGAATAATATCGGCCATGATGGCGCGCAGTACCTCTTTATACGCTGGCTTATCGCGTTGCCAAGGGTAAATCTCTGCTTCCGACCATTTGCCGCTACGAATCAAGTCTACCGAATCTCCGGCCAACACCAGGATCAGTTCCTCAATCTGGTAAATGACACAAAGGTTTTTAATGCGGGCAAACACATCCATCCATAAGGCAGTTTCCGCGCTTTGATCACCCACCGAACCATCGGTAAAATGTACGTCGCTTAGGCAAATGCACATGCGATTGGGGCGATGATTGTCCAGTGGATTAGAGAAGCCCTCTTCTTGAAACAGAACACATTTATCAGGTAACAGATTGTTTTGTGCAGTTGACATTCCTACGCTCCTCTCTAATCCGTAACTAAAATAGCTTATAAATTGGCATCCGGTTCAATACCCGTGATTCCAGCCGCCACTCGCTCTGACAATGCCGATATGGTAGCGACCGGATTGGCACCTACGCCAGTGGGTAGCAAGGAACCATCGGCCACGTACAAACCGGTGTAGCCAAATACTTGTCCGAAGTTTTCCGGCGCTGCACTGGTAACGCCCATGCAAGGATCGTCGGACAAGCGGCAACCGCCGAGCGCATGCACGGTAATGTTTTTTCTTAACGGCCATATCCAGTTTGGCATGGGCATGAAAGCTAAACCGTTAGCCCATGCTCGGAAGCGTTCACCGGTTGCCAGGATAGCCTGATAAAGCGGCATATTGTCCAGATAGGGCCATTCAATATCCAGATAGGAATTGTTATCCAACACCAATCTGCCGTTACTTTTGTCGACGCCCATACATAACAGGACACTGCTAGTGTAAGATAAATCTCCTTTTAGCAATTCGTTGAAGGCATAGCCGATCTGACCAGTGGTGATGCCCTTTAGAAATCTTCTGAGCAACATGGTAATGGTACGGATGAAAGCATGCAGATGCGAAAATCCGGGTCGCAGTCCTTCTATATACCAAGCGACGAAACTTGGGTAGCTGGCGTCTTCCAGAATAAAGGCGTGTTCTCTGTTAAAGTTTTTGAACAGATTAAAATCTATGCCCTGGGTGATTACTGGGCCATAGTTGGGATCCGACGGTTGATCGCCATCGACCACAAAGGACAGGAAGTCGCCATTGCCGGAAAAGTTTCGCCCAATATTTTGATTAAGCGCTGGTAGGGTCTGATGAAAGTCACGGCACCTCAACAGCAGTTCATTAGTGCCCAGGGTTCCTGCTGAAACCACTACGCGCTGCGTGGTGGCGCTACGCTCGGCATTGTCGTGCTTTAAATCGCGCCAATAAACTCGATAACCAAATTCACCCGTTGCTGCAGGACTGTCGTTGCCTGCCTGATCTAGGGGCACGATTTTATCAACCAGCATTTCGGTGCGGATATCCGCACTGTAGCGGGTTTTGGCTACATGCAGATAATTTAAATCCACGGTGTTTTTGGAATGCGTGTTGCAGCCCACGTCACATTCGCCGCAATAGACACAGGATGTTTGCACGGCACCGTAACGATTTTTATCTTGCACGCCTATTTCAAGCGGCTGTTGGAAATCGTTGCCAAAAAATACGTTGATATCCAGTAACTGGGAAGTGCGCGCTTCATTGTTGGCAAATTTCTGGAAGTAGCCAGTGCGGACTACCTGCCGACGTGGGTCATCGTTCTGGGGTATCGGTCTGGCCCCCAGCACTTCTTTGCTGACATTGTAGTATTTTTGCAAAGCTTGTTTCTTACAGGTTTCCGGCCAATTATGATCAAAAACTTCTTCCGGTGGTTCTAAAAAGACATTGGCATAAATCAATGAACCGCCACCCAGTCCCGCCGAAACCAGGGCATCGATATTTTTGTAATTTCGCACATCAAATAACCCCCGGTTTTCCTTGGCGGCGATATTTTTGGGCTTTTTGCGTTTTTCCAACGGAGAATTCCAAAAAGCATTGACCATTTCATGCGGGGTACGTGGAAAAGATCCCATCGGATAGGCTTTGCCACGCTCTAGTAACATTACCTTTCCGGGCCATTTTTTAGCTAGCCGACAAGTGCTGATAGAACCACCAAAACCACTGCCGATAACAATGGCCTCAAATTCGTTAACGATACTCATGATTTCTCCTAAATTAATATTATTATTTTAGATAATCCGTAACCCTTAATTAAGCTGAGTTTCCCCTTGTTGCTTCGGCGCAATTTGCGGCTTAAGCCTCTTGGTGAGTTGCTCTGGCACTACCCACATTTTTTTACTGTCTGACTAACGGGCTATTCACCAGACCGCAAAGGCGTTCGCCATACATAAGTCCGTAGTAATTCGCTGGCAAAAAATCCTAGAAAACTGGCATTCGCACGGACACTTTGCCAGACCGTGCGGGTATTGGTTGGGTGCAACGTCAGCATTAGTTTCAATAATTCGCTTACCCCGAGACGAAGCACTCCATTGCCTATTACCGGCCCTGTTGCGTCGCTACCTGCATAGAGTGTCACATAAAGCGTGGTCGTTTCCGGCCAAAGCTGCCACGGCATACCTATCCGCACATGTTTTTTCCCAGCCAGATAATAGGCTTGCCCCTGATGCTGAAAGCCCAATTCGTAAACCATGTAGGTTAGAGCGGGATCGCCGCTGGGTGTAAACAAGCCAAATACGCCGGTTTCGGCAGGAATTGCCATGCCAAACGGCGGGTAATCGATATGCCCGCTTAAGCCAGCCAGATGATGTGGATCGGCGATAAAAGCTTGGATATCGTCAATCTGGATACTGGCGTGCATAACCAAGTTTGCGTCAGCTTGCGGTTGTAGTTCGCTGAGACTGACTGCGCCGGACATGCTTTCCCGGAAACTGATTCCCGGCTTGGTGGCTTTCATCATCGTTGCCGTTTCGTTTAGCGGGGTGGGTTGCATGGTTTTTAACACCCGCCGGGCATCTCGATAACCCAGATCAATGAGTGTGGCACCGTCGATCCGGCCCAGATAATAATCCGGATCCAGCGGAATGGGTATTTCTGGCTTGATGACAAATACTTCAATGGGACGATTATTGCCATAGACGGTTTCACCGCGCTGGATACGTTCGTTAAGGCCAGCAATCACTTGCAGTTCGCGATTTAACGCCCCCACGGCACTCATTTCTATCATATGCACATACTGGTTGAACGCGCCGGTTTTATACTCTGCGGTATTGCCTATACACCAAATTAGCCAGATTTGCTGCGCACCGCGCTCTACACAGGCCAACAGATTGGCATCATTAATCCAAACCGCGTCTGTCCAGTTGCTGCCTAAATGTTGTACAGCAGGCATAAAAATCGGTAGCGATGCAGCCGCTATCAATCTGGGCAAATCCAGTTCCCGGTGCGATAAGGCCAATACCGATTTATCATCGAAGCGGCAAACGTTAAAATAAGCATCGATGCCAGTTGCCGCATGAATTTTGTCCAAATCTACACCCAATTGCGGATAGATCTTTTTGATAAATCCGCTGGCGGTTCCCAAACCCGGCATATTTAAAAAGGTCAGGTATTGCCAGAGCGGCGCAAAACCAACAAAATTTTTGGGTGACAGGTCTCGCCAGCGTTGACATAGTTCGTCTGGCGTTAATCCTGACAGCAATGCCGACAAGTTAAACGTGCCACCTGATGTAGCATCGGCACTGGTAAAGCGCAAACCAGCATCGTAAAGCGCTTTTACCGCGCCAGCTTGATAGGCCACGCGCATGCCGCCGCCTGCCAACACCAGGCCACGCTTAAGGTTAGAATCCATTCCGGCAATCGGGGGTTGATGGTCAGCAGTCATGTAGCCTCCAGAATTCAGCTAGTCTTAATTGTTTCATAAATTCTTGCAATTGAATTACAAAAATCCCCTAGTGTTTGATTCCTGCCCGCGGCTAACTGTCCAATAGCACAATATCCCGGTAAGCAGTTCAAGTACGGCGAAAATCAAGAACACCCAATGCGGTTGGCCGTCGATCAGCCAGCTTAATAACCGCGCTGCCACCCCCAGAAAAACGCCTACCAGAAATACTCGGTTAAATAAACCGGGTTGGAAAATGCTGCGGTGCCAAACCCAGCAAAACAGGCCGAAGCTAAGCTCAACCGCTTTCATAAAGCGGTACTGGTTTAGCAGGGTGGCCTGCACCTTATCTGCAAGACTGTCTAAAGGCAGCATAAACACATGCTTTAATTCCCAGGGGGCAATCAGGATGCCGCTGGCACCAATACCTAACAGCATCAGCACGTATCCCCAGAAACAGAGCTTGGCAATACGCGCTATCAAAGTTTGTTCCTGAGATGGAAATACAGTAAACCGCTGGCAAAATCGAAACTTGCCACCATTAAGGCTAATGGCGAAAACACACCTTTATAAACACCCCAAGCCATCAACAAAACGGCACCGATTTTCTGGCAGCCAGACCAAAACAACACGATAGCTGCTTCTTCGGGATGATGGATTGCCCTAATACTGGCAGCACCAAACAACATCATAAACATGCCCACCGTACCGAGCAATTGCATGTTTACCGGGTCTGGGGTAACACCAATGATCGGTAAGATATTACTCGGAATGATAATTTGCAATCCGCCAGTGATGACCGTAATCCAGCCAATTAGTATACCTGCGCGAAGTTCTAGGTTAAGCATATCTCACTCCTCGTTGGTTGGATAGCGTGCCTGCCATGCCAGCGCGCCGAAGTACCAGGCCATGCAGCCCCATTGTAGACACCAGAGACCGACGCGTATCCGATTCAGATGCATCCACTGTGCCAAGACTTCTTTTAATCTGACCGGATCAGTAATGTGTGATGACATTTCATGATTGAGCGGGAAAATTTCATAAAGCGTCAGCCCAGTAGCAGCCAGAGTGGCAATAATGACCAACGCTGGCACCCAGCGCCAAGGCTGATGCCATTCTGAGTAGAGCATAATGGCTGCGCACGCCAGCATTAGCTTGGTCATGGTGGTAAAAAAATCGGTTGCGGCTTGCACTTGCGGCACAAACTGCAGGTAGTAATTATCTACCGTTAATTGCGGTGCAATCGGAAAAGAGAACAACACCATGGAACCGCCGGTGCCCAGGTACATGGACGCACACAAAAACAGCAACATGTTATTGCCCATCAGTAGTTTGTTGTTCATAGACCTTTCTCCCAATCTGTGGCACGTTTGGGTGGCGCCAGCCAGTCTTGAGATTGCGACAAGCCATAAGTGAGTTCCAGTCCTGGGATTGGCTGTTTTGGTGGCTCTGCCTCGGTGATAAACCACGATTCAAAATAATCGTCCAGCACGCCGGATGTGGATGGAAAAAATCCGGTGAAAATTGGCACTGGGGAAATATCCAGATCTTTCAGTGGTGCCATGCGTGGATCATCGCCGATATATAAGCGTGCCGAATCCGGCTTGAATAGCGAGAAACCTAACTTGCCTTTGAAATAGATATAAGATTTCATCAGCAGTCCGCGAAACACACAATAATTGGCCGCGCCCATACTTAGTGGAAGCCAGGCTGAAGCAGGTTTTTTGACATCGATCCGCATCATCATATTGCCGTCTAAATCGTATTGACTGCTCACCCATTCATTACCAATCACAAAATCTAGGTTGGATTGATGTTTAGGCATGCCCCAGATGCCACGCCCGCCTTTAACCGAAATCTCGGTGGAAACCGGTAAATCCCAAACATACTGACCGGTGCCAAACCACGAC
>PMJA01000198.1 GCA_003158415.1 Methylobacter sp. | reverse complement strand
AGGCATGGGCAAATTTCAAGGCCAAGTGACCTAAACCACCAATGCCGACAACGCCAACATGGTCAGTCGGCTTGACATTGAAATTCATCAACGGTGCAAATACAGTGACACCACCGCACAACAATGGGCCAGCAGTAGCTATATCGAGTTGTTCGGGCAGAGGGATAACCCACACCCAATGCGCCCGCATCTTATCGGCGAAGCCGCCGTGATGTCCGCCTGCAATAGTCGGCAAAACTTGGGTGCAAAGATTATGTTGTCCGGTGAGGCATGAACGGCAGTGCATGCAACTGTCGGAATTCCAGCCCACTCCAACGCGCTGCCCAACTTTTAAGCCTTTAACTTCCTTGCCAATTGCGGTGATCCGTCCAACTGCTTCGTGCCCTGCGATTAAGGGATACTTTGACAGTCCCCAATCATTGTTGATCATGGATAAATCAGAATGGCAAATTCCGCAATGCGCCACGATGATTTCAACTTCTTCTGGGCCTAATTCACCACTATCCACAGAAATGCGTTCGAGTTTTTGTTTGGGGCNNGCCGCCCAACCTTGAATTTTCGTCATATTCATTATCCGGTGAGGAAATTTTAGGTGATATCCGATTTTGCAATTCGCCCGTATTTTGGCCGTGCGGCTTAGTCAGCGGGCTTTTTTTGCCTGACTGGGCGTGAAATGGCCTTCCATATCACCCGATGAGATAATATATGTAAAATTGGGCGTAGTCTGTACGACAACGTACTAACGAAACAAATTTAGAGAGGTTTTCGGCTAAAACTAAAATCCCCTTTATCAATAAAACCAATTATGAGTTGCTCTTAACTCGGCAATACTCAATAATTTGTTGAAAATTTCAACAATCCAGGAGGTAACTATGTCTACCGTTAATTTCAGCGTACCCGACGAAGTTAAAAATGCGTTTAATGAAGCCTACAAAGGACAAAACAAAAGTGCTGTCATTGCCGAATTGATGCGCGAAGCCGTAGAGCGTGCGCACCGTAAACAGCTTCATCGTGATGCTTGCGCTAATATTTTAGCGTTACGGGCGCAAATGCCAACGGTTAGCGCGGAAGACGTACAAGCCGCACGCGATGAACTGCGCCAATCGTGAAGTGTATCGTTGTAGATGCCAGTGTAGCCATCAAATGGCTGGTTCCCCATAAACCCGAAGAAGCCGATATAGGCAAAGCGCTGGCATTATTGAATTAAACCATCATCTATTCGACACTCTCTACCACACCGTTGCCTTACATACACCCGGTGCAACCCTTATCACTGCCGATGAAGCATACTGGCGCAAAGCGCAAGCCATTGGGCAAATTTTACGATTAAAGGATTATGCCGAATGAACAAAGCCAAACTCAAAGCCTACGCCCCACAAGCCCGTAAAGACTTTATTGCCGCCGTCATGGATGTAATATTTAATGATTGTTATCTTTAATGGTTTTTTTAATGACACAAAACACCAACAACTTGGCCGCTTACATCTGGTCGTTAGCCGACTTACTGCGCGGCGACTTTAAACAAAGCCAGTATGGTCGTATTATCCTGCCATTCACCTTGCTACGCCGACTTGAAGGCGTATTGGAGGGCAGCAAAGAAGCGGTGCTGGCTCAGGTTGAAAAAGTACAAGCAATGAATCTGCCGGAAGAAGCGCAGGAAAAACTGCTGTTACGGGCCACCGGCGGCCTGTCGTTTTTCAACATTTCAAGAATGGATTTGTCCAAACTGGGTGAAGCGGGTATTGCCGCTAATCTGGAAGCCTATATCCAGGGCTTTTCCAAAGACGCGCGGGAGATTTTTGAACACTTTAAATTTAACGAATTTATCGGCCAGCTCAACGATGCCAACCTGCTCTACAAAATCGTGCAAAAGGTCAGACAAACCGACTTAAGCCCCAAGGCCATTTCCAATCACGACATGGGGTTGGTGTTTGAAGAACTGATCCGTCGTTTTGCTGAAGGCTCAAATGAAACCGCCGGGGAGCATTTTACCCCGCGTGATATTGTGCGCCTCACCACCGCGCTGGTGTTTATGGAAGATGACGACGCGCTCACCAAGCCCGGCATCATCCGTACCATTTACGATCCTACCGCAGGCACGGGGGGCTTTTTGTCGTCGGGCATGGAATACGTGCATGAGTTAAACCCGCAAGCGGTGATGCGCGGCTACGGACAAGAGCTGAACCCGGAAAGTTACGCCATTTGTAAAGCCGACATGCTCATCAAAGGCCAGNNGTTATCCAACCCGCCGTTTGGCGTGGATTGGAAAAAAATTGAATCCGACATCAAAGATGAACACAGTCTAAAAGGTTTTGATGGTCGCTTTGGTCCTGGTTTACCGCGAGTCTCTGATGGCTCTCTATTGTTCCTGCTACACCTGATTAGCAAGTTACGCGATACAGCCAATGGCGGCGCACGCATAGGCATTATTCTTAACGGCTCGCCCTTGTTTACCGGCGGTGCAGGTTCAGGTGAATCTGAAATTCGTCGTTACATTTTAGAAGCGGATTTGTTGGAAGCCATCGTCGCCTTGCCCACTGACATGTTTTATAACACCGGCATTTCCACCTA
>PMJA01000401.1 GCA_003158415.1 Methylobacter sp. | reverse complement strand
GACCTACTGATTACGAATCAGTTGCTCTACCAACTGAGCTACATCGGCAATTTGATAATAAAATCCATTTGAACATAGATTTTTAGGATAATAAACTAATTTTTAACAGGACGCTATCAGGCGCTGATAGCCCTTAGCTGGTATTTAGTCGTGCTACCGCCTATTATCGGTACTGCCAGAATCATTGCGGCCCCTCATAATGGTGAAAGACAGCGGTGTGATTTTCTTTGTCAAAACTCATTACATTATAAGCGGCTTTTTGGTCGTCCATTTCCATACCGGGAGTGCCGTTTATCATGCCGGGCACTGCTATACCCACTATTTTCGGCTGGGTTTTCAACAGATTTCTGATGTCATTAGCGGGTACATGCCCTTCAACCACATAACCGCCAACCAGGGCTGTGTGACAGGATGCCAGCTTATCTGTAACGCCGTATTTATTCTTTATCTTCTGAACATCATCGGTAACGATGTCCTTGATATTAAAATTATTTTCTTTTAAATGCTCCAGCCACCTGCCGCAACAACTACAGCTTGCGCTTCTATAAACAACTATATCTATGGGTTTAGCGGTCTCCACAGTTTCAGACTTAACGCCGATATTGATACCGAATAAACCGACTATCAGAAAAAATTTTAATAATTTCATAGCTGTATCCTTTAGTGACTAGCGATGATAAGCCGGACTATATTCATGGACGGCATCGACCATGACTTTAACATGATCCGGATTAATGTCCGGCAATATGCCATGACCCAGATTGAACACATGCCCGGAACCTTCGCCATACTTACGCAAAATGGTTTTGACATTGTCTACGATGATTTCCGGTGGCGCATAGAGCGCAACCGGATCCATATTGCCCTGTAAGGCGACCCGATCGCCGACTCTGGCCCGCGCTTTTTGCATGTCGGTCTGCCAATCCAGGCCCAGCGCATCGTAACCTGCATCGGTCATAGCTTCCAGCCAAAGCCCGCCGCCTTTGGTGAACAAGATGGTTGGAATTCGCCGCCCGGCCACATCGGTTTTAAGCAAGGATCTGACTTGTTTGGCGTAATAGAGTGAAAATTCAATATAATCTTCGGAGCTCAGCATCCCGCCCCAGGTATCAAATAACATGACTACGTGAGCGCCCGCTTCAATTTGGGCATTTAAATAAGCTGCTACCGATAGCGCTAATTTATCCAGCATTTCATGCAGCAACTTGGGCTGTTCATACATTAAACCTTTAACTTTTTGAAAACTTTTGCTGCTGCCGCCCTCAACCATATAAGTTGCCAATGTCCAGGGGCTTCCTGAAAAGCCGATCAATGGCACGCTGCCTTGCAAAGCTTTCCTAATTAACCGTACCGCATCAACCACATAACGTAAATCAATGTCCGGATCGGGAATCGGCAATTTTTTAATATCGGCGACCGTTTTCACAGGATTTGTAAATTTGGGCCCTTCGCCCTCGGTAAAATAAAGGCCTAGACCCATCGCATCAGGAATGGTCAATATATCTGAGAACAATATAGCTGCATCAAAATCAAAGCGGCGAAGAGGCTGCAAGGTCACTTCACAGGCTAGTTCAGGATTGGTGCATAGCTTTAAAAAACTGCCGGCTTGCTCCCTGATTTTTCTATATTCGGGTAAATAGCGTCCTGCCTGACGCATCATCCACACCGGAGTGTACTCAACCGGTTGTTTTAGAATGGCTCTGATAAATGTGTCGTTTTTTAATGCTGTCATGTATTGGGTTATGAAGGTTTAAAATTAGGGCGCGGTAGTTCCCACGTCGGCCGGTTTCTGCATTTCTGCTACAGACGGCGGCGTGGGTTTAATATTATATTTCGAAGCGCTATACCACTGGGTGCATAGCGCTAAAACGACTAATCCGGCAACGGCGGCAATAAGTATCTTTAGCGAATCAGGGTTAGGTTTGGCGTCGTCAAAACCCGGTAACCCGGCGATAATCCGACCAGGAATACCCTGTGTTTCACGATAAACAGCCGCTACCATAACATCGCTGATTTCACTCAAGGCTATTTGCGCACGGGGTTTTGCCGCTAAATACTGTAAAAATTCACGGCATTGTTGTTCTGATAAGGCCGGGATTTCAATTAAATGACTCTCATCAAGCGCATTATCCGAACTGTTTTTCTCAGTCAATTCATCATGCGTTAAAACAAAAATAACCCGTAAAACAGGATTATCCTCCGCGTATTCTATGACTTTATTGATAAGACCGGGCGCTAAACGCCCTGCATCATCAATCATTAAAACCAGCTTTTTACGCTGACTTTCAAGCCGCCGAAAAGCACAGGATAAAACCTGATCCTGTTTGCCCGGCTGATCTTGCTTGATAGCGAGTGCGAGGTATTCTTGAAGCTTTTCAAAATTTAACTCGGCATTGCCCTGCGCCAAACAATAACACGACGATGGCAGCTTGTGTTCTTGCAAAACCTTAAGCAGCGTTGATTTACCGATCCCTTCAGAGCCACAAACAACCAGCGTTCGGCCTGAATTTGCCAGCAGATGATTTAATAATTCCAGCGTTCGGGTTCGTTCCGGGCTTATCAGCGCCTGAAGCTCACCGCTTTTCGGGGCGATGAACGGCTGCTTTATATGATACTTAAAGGTATCATTTTCTACCATAGGATTTAAGCGTTTGTTCTAATAACGTTTGTTCAACATCGATAGGCAATGTGGCGACACCGATTTCTTTTAACAAAATCAATCTTATTTTTCCGTCTACATTTTTCTTATCGACCGCCATTAATTCTAAAAACAGATCGCTATCAATTTGTTCGGGCGGAACAACCGGTAGCTTCGCTTTTGTAAATAAGGCAATAATTCTGTCCACATCGGTATCCGTTAACCAGCCTTTTCTTCGGGAAAGATCCGCCGCCTGACAGGTGCCGATAGCCACCGCTTCGCCATGCAGATAAACGCCATAACCTGCGCCGGTTTCTATCGCATGGCCGAACGTATGCCCCAGGTTTAAGGTTGCCCTGACGCCCGTTTCGGTTTCATCCTCAGCGACCACCTCGGCTTTATTAAGACAGGATCGCTCAATCGCATAAGCCAAGGCTTGCTTGTCTCTAGCCAGTAATGCGTCGATATGCTGTTCTAGCCACTCGAAGAATTCGACATCCCGAATCAGACCGTATTTAATCACTTCGGCCAAACCTGCGGATAACTGCCTATCATCCAGCGTATCCAAGACATCGGCATCGGCAATAACACAGAGCGGCTGATAAAAAGCGCCAATCATGTTTTTACCCAAGGGATGATTAACGCCGGTTTTGCCGCCTACTGAAGAGTCGACTTGCGCTAATAATGTTGTCGGTATTTGCAAAAAAGCGATGCCGCGCTGATAACAAGCCGCAGCGAAACCGCCCATATCGCCGATAACGCCGCCGCCCAATGCAATCAAAGTAGCGTTACGGCTAAACTTGTCGGCCAGCAATTTATCGAAAATTTGCGTTACATGGTCTAAGGTTTTGAACTGCTCGCCATCAGGCAATATCACCGTTTCAACATCAAACTGAAGCAAATTTTTTAAAACCGCATCCAAATACAACGGGGCGATGGTTACATTGGTGACGACCATGACCTGTTTGGCTCTGATATGCTGCGAGTACAGCCCGGACTGGTTTAACAAGCCGGAACCTATATAAATCGGGTAACTACGGTCACCCAACTCCACCAGTAATTTTTTCATCGGCATTAACGGTTAGCGGATCGGTATTCTTCCAGGATATGGCTAACCACAGCCTTGCTTTGCATGACGCCGGTATCAATAATAAAGTCCGCACATGACAAATAAAGATGCTCGCGTTGCGCGAATAAACTATCTATGCGCTCTCTGGGATTTTCTGTTTTCATTAAAGGCCGCTGCGTATCTCTACGCGTGCGCTCCAATATTCTGTCCACTGAACATTGCAAATAGACGATAAAGCCGTTCTCTTTTAATAAACGGCGGTTTTCCTCGCGTAACACTGCACCGCCACCCGTAGCCAGTACGATGCCTTCGAGTTTGGTCAATTGCTGTATCATTTTTTGTTCACGATCCCTGAACCCTTCTTCTCCTTCAAATTCAAAAATAGTTGGAATATCTACGCCAGTGCTTTCTTCAATTGCCTTGTCACTGTCATAAAAAGGCACCGACAGCGATTTTGCCAATTGGCGGCCTATCGTGGTTTTTCCTGCGCCCATGAGGCCAACTAAATATATATTCTCTGATCTCGTCATCAAAATACCGTGCTGGTCTAAAATCTCCCCGTTAAGGGAATTATTAAAAAAAGATTAAAAAGCTTATGATTATGCCCTTTTTTATCCAAAGTAGAAACCATCAATTGATTTCGGTGCTATCTTTCATTATTTTCGGTGTTATAAAAATCAATAATTCCAGATTATTATTGACGTCGGCACTGTTCTTAAACAGAAAGCCTACGCCCGGCAAATCGGCCAAAAAAGGGATTTCATTGGTGTTTTTAGTTTTCGTCCCATTAAAAACGCCGCCCAGCACTATCGTCTCACCATCCTGCACAAGTACATTGGTATAAATTGACTGTGTGTTGATAGGCGGCTGTCCAGTTACCACTTGTACCGTTCCTAGAGAATCATTGGTAATCTTTAAAGCCATGATCACACTGTCGTTGGGGGTAATTTGCGGCAGCACATCCAGCTGCAATACGGCATCAATTAATTGAGTCACGGGGCCGGTCGCGCCGCTGGACGATTGATAGGGATTAATGGTCGCTTGGCAACGGTCTGTCGTCATCACTCTGGGATTGGACACCAACTCTCCTAAACCTTGAGCCTGTAATGCTGATATTTCCAGGTTAAGTACATAATTTGCCCCCTTTGCCAGCGTCATGCCTAATGCTCCGGGGGGAGTAGCGCCAATTGCGGCAGCTCCAAAAGATACCAATCCATTATCAATCATACCCGTTGGACTTATCGGCGGATTCCCATTATTAGCGAGGGTGGCAGGGGGACTGGTGCTGGTGATGGTGCCATTGCTGGTAGTGCTGGTGCTGCTGTAGGTGGTGGAGTAATTGCCGCCAAATGGAGGGGTGTTAGGCGGAGCCACACCAAATCGAACCCCCAAGTTTTTAGCAAAGTTCTTGGAAGCATTCACTATCCTGGACTCAATCATAACCTGTCGCACCGGCACATCCAATTTACGGATAAGTTTTTTTATTTCTTCCAGTATTTTTGGCGTCTCGCGTATGATCAGGGTATTGGTGCGCGAATCCACCACCGCCGATCCACGAACGGAAAACAGGGCTAACTTATCATTCTTAGTGGCCTGAGGAGCGCCTTGACCCTGATCTTGACCTTGGTTCACACCTTGGTTCACACCTTGGTTTAATCCTTGGAACGGCGCGCCGCCCACGCCGCCGCCCACTAAAGCGGAGCTTGACGATGAAGAGGCTGTTGCACTAAGTACCCCACAAGCGCCGATAGCGAAAGCATCCCGCCCATTGAGCAAATTCCTGAAATTTTTGGCCCTGGCGTAATTTATTTTGATATATTCAGTCACCAGCGGTTCTAATTGCTCAACCACTGCCGCCGTTTCCTGTTGCTGCTTTTTATATTCCTTAATCTTACCTACAGGTGCAATTAACGTGACATTACCTGATTCATATTTCTCCAACCCCTTGGTCATCATAATAAAATCCAATGCCTCATCCCAAGGCACATCATCCAGTTTTAAGGTAATCGTGCCGGTTACATCATCGCCGGCAACCACGTTTTGTCCGGTAAATTCGGCAAGAATTGCAATAACGCTGCGTATTTCAATTTCCTGAAAATTTAACGACAACCGATTACCTGTATATTTCGCCCGCGTTTTGTCCAGCGCTTCTTTTTCTTGATTGCTTAGAGGCCTAAATTCAACCGTCAACAACCCGTCGGATTGAAACAGCGAATAATCGTAAAGATCATTTTGTGTTGTTACAGTAACCGTGGCTTCCTTGTTAGCGGAGATTGTATCAATAAACCTGATCGGGGTTGCAAACTCAGATACATCCAATCTTTTCGCCAAGTTTTCAGGCAGGCGGGTATTTAACAGGTTGACGACAACTTTCCCCCCCACCTGTTTGGAGTTAACGATAGTATTGGGATTCGCTAAATAAACCAATATGCGACCCTCCCCCTTATCTCCCCGCTTAAAATCAAACCCGCTAATGGTCTGTTGAGGGATCAATGCCGCCACAACTGAATTGGTTGATTTTTCAGTATCCGATGAAGTTTTTAGCGCTGCGGGTTTAAATGCGGGCGGCATTGCTGACTTGGCAGGGGTTAAAGTCAGCAGCACTTTATTGCCAACCACTTTGGTTTCAAACGGCGTTGATTCAATCAGATTAACGACGACACGAACTCTATCCGCCGTTTCCGCCACATAAATACTACTCGCCGCCCCCCGGTTTATCGGGATCATTTTTTTAGCCAGCGCATTTTTAACTCCGGAAAAATCCAGGGCTATTCGTGCCGGATTATCAGTTTGAAATACTTTAGGTTTAACAGCAGCGCCGTTCATTTCCAGTTGTATTTGCAACTTATCTCCCGCCAGTGCAGAAAAGTCAATTCCTGTAATAGCCAGGTCACTGGCCTTAACAGTAGCAATTTGCAATATAAACAAAAAAAAGCTTAAGACTATATAAATACCTAAAGGGCGCTCAATTTTGTTCAACATAATACCCAGCCTGGTTTAGTAACGTGCATGAAATAAAAACGGCAATGCGGATTATCCTGAACCCTTTGGCTACGCTCAGGGGACTCTTGTTGAAGTATGAATTCTTCGAAATTATAGTGGTCATATTCCATAGTATTCAATTATTACTCTGTTATCGCTAGTGATGTTTGTTGCTCGCGCCATGAGCCTGGCTTATCAGGAACTATTTCCATTAGTTCGATTTTATCAAGACTTATTCGTATGATTTTTCCGTAATTTTTACCCATATAGTTGCCAACCTGAACTCTATGAAGAGTGCCATCATCTGCTTTTATCAGTCCCCATAAATTCGACTTCATAGAAACAGTACCCACCATTTTTAAGACATCCAAAGAAAATACCTCCAACTCTTCTTTAGGGCGGGTGGTATCGGGCTGTATTCCGGCCCCAATTGATAGTTCCGGTGTTGCATTTTGCTGATCAGGCTGAACAAGTGGTTTAAACGGATCACGTAGATCTTTAGGATCAAATTTAAAGGTTTCAACAACTTTAATTTTAGGCAATGGTTGTATTTTCCCTTTAGGCTTGGCCTTAACTGCTGATATATATTGATTTAAATCGGAAAAATCGTTATTTCCACAACCTGCCAAACAAGTCAAAAAAACGACGCAAGTTATTTGTAAATAGTGTCTATTTCTACATAAAAAAAGTAACTTGGAGTTTGTCACTACTTTCTCACTCTTTTCTTGGCATCTGTGCCCTCTAAAGAAACATCTGCTCCCTCGTTATAAGTCTTTACCACTGCACTCATCAGTAGATCTCCATTCTTTCCTTCGGGGGTAATCTCGACATCGTGTAGTGTGACGATTCTGGGTAAGGAGGCTAAGCCACTCACAAACAAACCGAGTTCTTCATATTTTCCTATGACCTGTATCTTAATCGGTAACTCCGAATAAAAGTCTTTTAGAATAGGGGCTTCAGGCTTAAACAGCCTAAATTGTAAACCGCTCGCTAATCCTGTTTGTGAAATATCAACGAGTAGGCTTGCGAGCTCGTTTTCTGTCGGCATTTGCCTGATCATTTCATCCAGCGACGCTTCGATTTGCGTTAACTGATCCTGATAATCTTGAAAATTTACGGCTTTATTTTGTTTTGCCTTAAACTCACCCCTTAAATCCTGTTCCTTCTGCTTCGCGCTGTCCAACGCTGCCAACTGGTCTCGCGTATCGAAATAAAAGCCCCCGACCATAACCATCGCACAAATCAGCGTCGCCACTGCTGCTTTAACGGGTAACGGCCATGCCCCTACCGCATTAAAATCTAAATCAATTTCCGACAGGTTCATGTGTATCTCCATTTACAATTTCAGCACTTTTCCTGCCTTGCTGGGCATGTAGCTTAAAATCGCTTAACTGTTCAGCATCCTCTTTATTCGGCAGCGGCTTATCAGGTGACTGAATCACCATCAGCGTTGGCTTTTGCAGCCATGGGGAGGCTTCAATAGCTCTCATGAATGCGGAAACCCTTGCATTTGATTGTGACTTGCCTTCGAATGTCAGCTCTGACCCGATTTGAGTAAATTTTGTAAGAAAAACCCCGTCCGGTGTCGTCTTGGAAATTTCCTCAAACAAATGCACAATTTCAGGACGACTTTCCTGTAATTTTTGAATCAGATCTATNNCGATTTCGTTTTGTAATATCTGGTTTCTTTGTCCCTGGTACGCTTGCAATCTATCAACATAAAAATGAATCAGGACAAGAATAAGGAAGCCAAGCAACGCCGATAGCATCATAGCATCTAAAAAATCTTTCTGCTTTTGCTTACGCAGTTCTTCCCGCCAAGGCAGTAAATTGATTTTCGTCATAAATCAAAACCCCTTAAGGCCAGCCCGCAAGCAACCATCATAGTGGGCGCATCATTACTCAAAGCCTTATAGTTTATTTTATTAGACAACGACATATTGATAGAAGGGTTGGCTATATAGACGGGCACTGCCAAACTTTTCTCAACCAGCTGATCTATGCCCGGTATTAAAGCACAACCGCCGACCAAAACGATGCCATCTATCCCTCTATTCGCACTTGAAGACACAAAAAACTGCAATGAGCGCTGAATTTGCTGAACTATGGCCATTTTAAAGGGCTCAAGCACATCTGCGGCATAGCTGTCAGGCAATCCGCCTTGTCTTTTTGCCAAACCTGCCGCCTGATAAGAAAGCCCATAGTGGCGTTGAATTTCTTCTGTTAACTGCTTGCCGCCAAATCCTTGTCCTCGTGTATAAACGACCCCGCCTTGATATAAAACAGTCAACCATGTCATCGTTGCCCCAATATCTGTAATGGCAATCGTCTGATCGGCTTTTAGATCTGCAAACTGTCCGAACAGCAATGAAAAGGCATGCTCCATAGCATAGGCTTCAACGTCGACAATGCGGGTTTTTAATCCGGCTTGTAATAACGCATCGACCCGATCATCAACATTTTCCCGCCGGGATGCCACGAGCAAGACATCAACCAGTTGCGGGTTTTTTGCATTGATGCGTAGCACTTCAAAATCAAAATTAATTTCATCAAGCGAATGCGGCACATATTGATCCGCTTCAACCATAATCTGCGCTTCCATCTCATCATCTGTTAACGAGGCGGGCATCGTTATAATTTTGGTCATTACGGCAGATTCTGGAATGGCAACAACCGCTTCTTTCAATTTTGTCCCGGATTCCCTTACCGCCAATTTTATGGCCTCGGCTATCACATTAATATCGGTAATATTTTTTTCAATGACGGCACTCTGAGGTAAGGGCACTACGGCAAAGCTATCAACGCGATAATTAGCGCCTATCCTGCTTAATTCCAGTAACTTTACAGAAGCTGTACTGATATCGATACTAAGAACAGCATTCTGTTTCCGATTAAACCAATTCATATAAGCTATTCCCGCACCGGTTTCTTATCCAGTTTTCTTTGCAAGGTGCGCCTGTGCATGTTCAAGGCCCTGGCGGCGGCTGAAATATTGCCGTCATGTTGCATCAGGACTTTCTGCAAATGTTCCCATTCCAGGCGCTTTACCGATAAAGGATTTTCGCTGATCAAGACCGAGGTATCGCCTTCGTTTTTATTGAGGGCGTTGACAATTTCATCGGCATTAGCCGGTTTGGTTAAGTAATGGATGGCGCCGAGCTTGATGGCCTCAACCGCTGTAGCTATGCTGGCGAAGCCGGTCAGCATGACGATTTGCGTATTGTCATCTAAGAAAATCAGTTTTTTTACCAATTCCAGTCCCGATTCATAGCCTATGCGTAAATCGATCACAGCATATTCCGGTAGATTATGTTCGGCCAGTGCAATGCCGTCTGTTACATTGGTGGCGACTAATACTTCATAATTTCTTTTTTCTAACGCGGACTTCAATACGTTGCAAAAAGTTTCATCGTCATCCACCAGCAACAGGCGTGGTTTATCCATTTCCGGGGTTGTCATGTCCAATCTCAGTATTTAAAAGGGGTAAAGTAATTTCCACACAGGCGCCGCTTGATTCGTTATTGTAAAGGTTGATTTTACCGCCCAGGCGGTTAATAGTGGAATAGGTTAAAAATAAACCTACACCTAGGCCTCGTTTTTTGCTGACCACCGGTTGCTTACCGGCAAATTCGACTAACTCCGGTGGAAAGCCTGAACCAAAATCCAGAATCTTGATGGTGATATGCTCTGAATCCCAGCTTGCATGAAATTCTATCCCCAATTCAGGAGGGGAGGCTTCGGCCGCATTATTTAAAATATTAATGAGTGAATGAGTCAAAGTACGTTCGGCAATAATCTTAGCATCCGGGGCAACATTAGAATCGATAAAAAAATTCAGTTTTGCTCCAGGTTTATGGGTGCGCCATTGCTTGATAACATCGTCGATATAATCAGTCAGCAATATCACACCGCCGGATTCGGCCCGCATTTCGCCCGCAGAGGCCGACATAACCGACAGAGCTTGCTTACAACGGTTAATCTGTTGCTGCATGATCAACATTTTTTCATGCAGATCGGGGTAGCGGTGGCCCGGATATTCCTGCTCCAGTTCATGAGTCACTATCGCCATCGTGCCTAATGGCGTCCCCATATCATGTGCGGCACTGGCCGCCAAGGTGCCCAAGGCGATAACCCGTTCATCCCTTAACGCATTTTCTCTGGCCTCAGCCAGACTCCGCTCCTGATCTCTGAGCGTTCTGGCCAGCTCGACAACAAAAAAGGCGACTAAACCGGCGCTGAATACAAACCCGAACCACATCCCGAACATATGTAGGCTGAAATAGCTTTTGTCGTTCATGGTGTGGGCATGTTGCAACATTATATAATGCGGCATATCTGAATACTGCATAGCCGGATCGGGCATGTGCGGCTCAATGGACGGTAACGGCACATTAAAAGCAATCAACATCGTATACAGCGATGTCGTTAAGATTACCATATACCAGGCATAAGCCTGGGGCAACATAATGGCGGTAATAATCAGGGGTAACAGAAACACCCAGGTAATTGGATTAGACGCGCCGCCGGTCAAATATAACAAGCCGGCGATGATAAAGACATCAATCGATATTTGCGAGAAAATTTCCAGCTCGGTAACAGGATCATCGGTTTCCAGACGCATAGAGGTATAAATATTAACCGCTCCCGTCGATAAAACAACCAACCACAGTTGGTGCTCAGGTAAACGAATATCGAGACCATAGACAGCCAAAATAATCAGTAGAACCGCACTGAGCATCATCAAATTTCTTAGAATAAAGAGCCATCTAAGGTTTTGCTGATAAGACGCTTGGGTTTTTGTCGATAAATGTGTAAGCATTTTTATTAGCTAGAGTAGATAATTGGGGTGTATAGGCCGTAGAGGTTAAAGATACCCGGCCAAAGAGGCAAGATTTTTTCGCCTTATACCTTAAATAGTCGCCTGCGACAATATGTCACATTTTTATTTGCATAATCTCTTGCTATTATTAACCTAACTTTTAAAGCCCTTGCAGGGTTTTATGGCTGAAAGTTGCGTTATATCACTCCTAATACCTTTAAGGCGGTTTTTTTAACCGCCTTTTTTTTGCCTGTCACTTTCAGATGGCTACCCACTTAAGGCGGGACAGATAACATCCCTTAGAGGAATGTTATCTGTATAGTATCCTCTTTAAAGCAGCGAGTCGCTATTTTT
>PMJA01000311.1 GCA_003158415.1 Methylobacter sp. | reverse complement strand
TTGCCATCCCAATAAAGGATAGCTTCGCCTAAGCCGGTTCCAGCCGCTATGACGGCAATATTGCCGACTTGAGTTTCGGCATCAGGATTTAACTCTATCAGGTCGTGTTCGGGCAAATGCAACATGCCTAATGCCATAGCCTCCAGATCATTGAGCAGCTTTACTTTGGAGGTGGCCAATTTTTTTTTCAGTTCCGAGGCATCCAGCAGCCAAGGCAAATTAGTGGTTTGACAGCGTTGATTGACGACGGGACCTGCAACACCAAAACAGGCCGACTTGATTGTAATATCCGCCGGTAAAAAGGCAGTCAATATATCATCAAATTTCGAAAACTGTTGGCTAACGTAGGTTTGTTCCTGCAAACAAGTCAATGCGCCATAACTATCTCTGGTTAAAATGGATAATACCGTCTTTGTTCCGCCTATGTCGCCTGCGAGTATCACTTGTAATCCTTTTGCGTATTGTTAAGTAAATGTATTAAAGCATCCAGGATGCCATTGGCAACTTTATGCGGGGGACTATGATAAAAAGCCTGCCATGCCAAGGACATACATTCCTCATAATTGTCTTTATTTTCCGGGTGAGATTGTAACCAGGTAATTCTTGCTGCATGACTGATGATTATATCTGTTAATAAAGTATCATCAATTTGTAATGATACATTTTCACGAAAAATAGACGCAATGGCTTTGAGCGCCTCTACCGTTAATTGCCGATAAACCGGCGCTTGAATTTTGTTAAGCAGATGGTTAACTTGCAGCTTGAAGCTTTGCTCGCCCGCCGTCATCTGTGACAGCGTATTCTCGCTATCCAGCCGACTTTTACTGTTGAGTTTGTCGCCTATCATTAAGCCCTTGCAATGATGCAGAATGCCCCACACACTGGCAAAAAAAGCGTCGTTTTCTCTGCCGACACTGCCTTGCTGTTCGCGCCACTCGTACCAGTCGACAATTTCCCCCCGGTCTTTTGGATCCATGATTTTTGAAAAACGCGCACTGCTTAATTCATGGCGACCCGTCTCGCCCAGAGCACCTTCATAATGCAGTGTTTCGGCTAAATCCAACTGNNATTTCGTTAAAAGCTTGATCCAATGTAGCGCAGCCTGATTCGCGTTTTTGTCTGACCATGATCAACTGCAGAATATGCCCCACTCGTACTGTGTGCATATCGGTAAATAATTCAGGGTTGGATTTGATTAACATACCCAAATAAATGATCAACTCCTGAATAATAATATGTTCACTGGCATCATTATTATTGTAGGCGCGGATAATTTGTAAAATTTCCGAGGAATCGGCCGGGCACGTCAAGGTTGCTCTACTGCTGTAAGCGAGACCTAATGTGAGTGCATGTTGACGAACCAGTATTTCAGTTGCCGCCTGCTCCATATTTATATCGTATTTGCCCAGTAATCCGGCACAGCGCCTAACAATGTACCAGATATGTTGATCGCCTGCCCGCTCATAAATTTCTTCCAGCAAATCACGCACATAGCCCGGAGCGCCGTTTATCCCTTTTAATCCGGTGTCGTAATCCAGGTCATGACGAAGGCTCAGCAAGCTTAATGTTTCCAGTTGCGCGTAAAGATTAGGATTGATTTTTAATTGTTTGATGAGTATTTCATCGGTGCTGATTTCCCATGCCGTCAATTGGTGTATATCCAAGGGCATCGGCGGGGCCGTATCGATAGTCAATGTGTGAGCAAAGGGCCGCTCCGCATCCTCCCAGGACGCTTTAGAGAATTGAAAGTCATGCAAATAATTAATTTTTTCATGACTTGACGTGTCTGCAAAATCCAAAATCGTTCCGAGTTGCAAAGAGATACCTTGAGTTGCGCCTTGTTGCAGTTCTTTAATAAATTCAATGAGAATTTCACGATTTTGGCTGCCCAACATATTTTGTTTAATCGTCATAACAACCAAAGGGTTGTCCGGGCTATCCCAATGTTTATGGATATAAGACAATTCCAAGCGTAAGCGCGAAATGAGCAAACGGTTGTCCATCGCCAGATAAAACCCTTTTTGATTAAGACATTGCGGCAAAAACAGTAGCCGTTCGCCTGCCAGTATATACATCTTGGATGTTGCCAGTGTACGCAACTGCCTCAAAGGTCTGCCTGTTAAGCCGATACGGTCATTTCTGCCTACATGCGTGTACGCCTCGGCCAGTTCATTGGCCTCCCTGATCTGAATGGGTGCTATTTCAGCGAGTGTTTGAGTGCAAATTCCAAATTCCATTAAACTGCTTTGTACTGTTTCGTCTTGGGCCAGTAATTGAATTTGCAGTTTATAATTTTGTTTTTTTGTAACGACCTTATGCCGCCCCAATGGATCTATATCGTCACAACAAAGCAATCCGTCCTGAATAAGCGATCCCAATATAAAAAGACTTTGCGCCCAAACCAAGGGAATGTTTTCATTCGGAACGCGTTCCTGGCTGTGTGGCCGGGCTTTTTCTGCGGCAATTAAAGCTACCGGCACGACATACAATTCCGGCAATAATTGTTGACCATTTTGTTCAACCAGTAAACTTTCCAGTTTATTGCGATAACCAGTAGCCGCCTCGTTATCGCCCATAAATAAGCTGTTAAGCAATAAATAGGTAAAAAACAATGGCCATTCACATTCAATATCCATGAATTGTTTTAATTCATGTGGATCATAATATTGGCGGTGGCTATCTTCTATTGCCGTTTGGTGTCCATCTAACAAGAAGCGTTTGCAACCGTATCGGCCTTCCAGCTTTTCGCAAATAATGGCTTCTGTTTTTTTCCGGAGGATTTGATTATCAACAGCGAAAGCGGGGAATCCGGTGATACTCAGCACAGCCGAATCGGTCTCTTTGGAAATAGACTCCCTGGGTAACAAGGATTCCAAGGTAATCCGTGTCCTGGCAATGTCGTCACTGATAACATGAACAACTGACGATTGTCCACCATCCTTGCCGAATAGATTAAACCCGGACAGCGCTTCCAGCGCCGCTTTTGCCATGCCGATGGAACTGGCATTCAGCTCGGCGATGCCATGATTAATTTTGTGACCGCGCTCCCAAATACCATAGTCAGGTGTGCGGTAAGTTCGACTAATGTAGTGAACCAGGTTTTGCACAAAATTGACTTCATCAATAGTAAATACAATGCGTAAGCCGGATGCCGTCATTTGCGCAAGCATTAACAAAAATAAAGACGTGGCATCCAGTTGCAAATGGCCCCACTCATGATCACCGACTACACTACCGCCCGATTTTGTGTCGTATTTAGCATGTAAAGCATCCATTGGATTCTGGGACTGTTTAAATTTTTCAACTTTTGGTGCCTGCCGCATCATTGCCGTTAACAACCCGCGCATCAATTTGACGACACTTTGCTCCAGTATATAAGTACGCCCCTGTTTTTCTTCAACGCGCCGATAAGCAATAGCCAGCCCCCACGCTGCAAGAATGCTATAAACATTATCTCTTACCCAGGCGTCCGTATAGTTGCCATGAACATTTACAGCGGTACTGGCTGGCAGCAAACCACTGACCCAATCCTGTCTATTAAGAATAATGTTTTGCACTTGCTGATAATAGGTATCGAGTTTTTCGTGTGAACCATGCAGTTTCATGTTATGCAATGCGTCTATTTTTTAGTTAAAACATTTAATGATAAGAAACCACCAGCAGGTGTCGTGCCATTGTTTATATCACAACTTGATACAGGACGATTTATTGCGTGCAATTGTAGACAGTGTGTAGGGCGTGCCGCACGCACCTTAATGAAGTTAAAGCAAAGCGGTTATCCGAATGATAAATCAACCGCTTTGTAGGACTAAACAGCTCTCGAACATCTTATATGCACCAAATTCAAGCTAAAAATCCATTGTTTGCACTAAAAAAGCCCGCAACCTTTGTCTACCGATGCGTAAGCACGCGCGCTAAGCGCTAACGGCGACTAAATCAGCATATTGGTTCGATTATTGCTTTCATTACGTTTCAATGAAACTCAATATCACACAGGGTAATAATATGACTGGAAATACTGCACGCATTCAGGCTGTTCAAAACATCACCAATCGCAAGCCTATGCCAGCCAAATCACCGGAATCGCTAAGCAGTCTATGGGCGGCTGATGTGTTTACGCTGAGCAAGATGAAGGAAAGCCTGCCTAAAGAAGTCTTTAAATCGGTAAAAAAAACCATTGAAGCCAGCGCCCAACTGGATGTTTCTATAGCCGACGTGGTAGCAATGGCGATGAAGGACTGGGCCTTATCTAAAGGGGCGCTGTATTATGCGCATGTCTTTTATCCATTAACCAACGCGACGGCAGAAAAGCACGATAGCTTTATTTCCGTGCAGAATGACGGCTCTGTCATTTCTGAATTCAGCGGCAAAGTATTGGTGCAGGGCGAACCGGATGGCTCTTCTTTCCCCAATGGCGGCATTCGTTCCACTTTTGAAGCGCGCGGATATACCGCATGGGACGTCACCAGCCCTGCCTATATCATGACTACAGACAATGGCGCCACGCTTTGCATTCCTACGGTATTTGTGTCATGGACGGGAGAGGCGCTAGATAAGAAAACGCCGTTGCTGCGCGCCAATGCCGCGATGAACAAGGCGGCTCATCGGGTCTTGTCACTGCTGGGCCATACCGACATTGCCCCCGTCAATTCCAGTTGCGGTGCTGAACAGGAATATTTTCTGGTCGATGCCAATTTTGTCAACAGCCGCCCCGACTTGCTACTGGCTGGCAGAACGCTGTTTGGCGCATCCGCCGCCAAAGGCCAGCAATTTGATGATCATTATTTCGGCGCCATACCTGAACGTATCCAGGTGTATATGCAGGATGTTGAAGAACAATTATACCGACTGGGCATCCCGGCCAAGACCCGGCATAACGAAGTTGCGCCCGGACAGTTCGAGATCGCCCCCTTTTTTGAATCGGCCAATGTAGCGACAGACCATCAGCAGCTATTGATGACGGTCTTGAAAAACACCGCAAAAAAACACGGCTTGGTCTGTCTGCTGCATGAAAAGCCATTTAAAGGCATTAACGGTTCAGGCAAGCATGTCAACTGGTCGGTCGGTAATGCAACACAAGGCAACTTGCTGGATCCGGGCAATACGCCCCATTCAAATACCCAGTTCTTGCTATTTTGCGGTGCAGTGATTCGCGGCGTTCATAAGTACGGCCCGCTATTACGCGCCGCTATAGCAACCGCAAGTAATGATCACCGTCTGGGCGCTAATGAAGCGCCACCCGCCATCATGTCGGTTTATCTGGGCTCGCAACTCGACAATGTATTCGAGCAAATCAGTAACGGCAAGATCACCGGCTCGCTAAACGCCGGCGTTATGAACCTGGGCATCAATACCTTGCCCATATTTGATAGAGATGCCGGTGACAGAAACCGCACCTCTCCTTTTGCATTTNNGCATTTACCGGCAACCGCTTTGAATTTCGTGCCGTAGGTTCCGGGCAATCGGTGGCAGGCCCTCTGGTCACGATGAATACATTGCTGGCAGATTCGCTCAATTGGATTGCCGATGAGTTGGACAGCCAAAAAGCGCAAGACGCCGATCTCGATACCGCAATACTTAACATACTGAAGGAAATAATCGATCAACATGGCGCTGTCGTCTTCAGCGGTAACGGCTATTCCGCCGAATGGCATAAAATGNNTGCGTTACCGGTTTTAAAAGAACCTTATGTTCAGGAATTATTTGCCAAGCTAGGCGTATTATCACCTGTCGAACTTGCCAGCCGCTTCGAAATCTATGCCGAGCAATACATATTGGCTATCGAAGTGGAAGCCAAACTGGTGGTCAGCATGGTAAAAACCGGCATTTATCCGGCGGCGGTCAGCTACTTGTCCGATCTTTCCGCTACGATAAGCAGCCTTAAAGGCAACGGCATCGAACTGGATAATGAGCGTTTAGTCCAGATAGCGGCGCTGCTGACATCCATGATGGAAACAGTGGCTAAACTGGGTGTTGCCATTGCTCAACATGATTTTTCAACGCCCGAAGAACACATGCAATTTTGTGCAAAAACCATCCGTCCNNGGGATTTAATACATAAGTTATTTCGTGCTCGTTCCATAGAGCCTTTTATTACCGACAAAATCCATTGCTGCGCAGCCCTCTTATTTACTGAAAATACCTTGCCAGCCTCCTGAAATCAGTCGGGTAATGAGCATGAGAATAATAGGTACCGACAAACCCGCCGGTGCAGCCAGATAGCGCGGTTGCCAGTGCGGTAAAAACTTTGCTTTGTATTCGTAAAGTCCTTCAAAATTGTAAAATTGATCGCCCATTTTAAAAATAGTGGCACCCACTTTATGCCACAACGGCGATAAAGGCCGGTGCTCCATCCCTGCCAATGGTGCCATGCCTAACGAAAACCATTGGTAATTTTCTGCTTTACCCCACAACATTAGCTCGGCAAACAGAAAGTCCATGATCCCATTCGGGCTGTCCGGATCGTAACGCATCAAGTCGATGGATAATTCTTCCCGCCCGGTGGTTTGCCAAAGATTGGCAAACGCTTTGATTTTCCCCGCCTCATCTTTTATCACGGCGACATCGGTACGGCGCACATAGTTTTCATCGAAAAAACCCAGCGAGAAACCTTTTTCCCGCGTGTTTTTGTTCAATAACCAGGCATCGGAAATTTGCCGCAACACCGGTAGTGCCGCATCAACCGACGATCCAGACAGAATTTCAAACTGATAGCCCAGCTTGCCAAACTTATTGCGGACGGTACGCTGAGCTTCATGCTGCTTACCTTGTAAACCGAAGGCCAATAGATCTACACGGGCTTCTTCGCCAAGTTTAAATAATGACAAGCCCAGATCAAGATAAGACGGCAATAATTCAGCGCTGGCTTGGTAAAAAACCGCCTTGGCATTATAGTGGTCGGCCTGTTCCATGAATTGATACAGCAACTCGTCAATAGCGGTTTGCTCACCCACCGGATCGCCCATAGCAATCCAGAATTGAGTAGTAGTGGCAAACATAATGAAAGCGTTACGCTCTGGGTTCCAAAATAAATATTTATCACCCAACAAAGCTAAAAAACCCTGAGTATCGGTACATTTCACCAAAATCCGCCGTGCTTCGGTTAGTTCCGCTTCAGTCGGTTTCAACAGGGCTTGCGGCGGGGCTACGCCTAACAGACGGAACAAGCCATAGGCCACAATCACCACGCTCACCAGCAACAAAGCCCGCAAAAATCTTGGCGCAGTGCCGTCATAAGAAAACTGCCACCATAAGTCGTGCGAATATTCGACATCACGGTAGGCGAAAAATCCCAACCAGATTGAGCCTGCCAGCACCATCGTAATCGTTGCGAACCAGGATTTTGAAAAAGACATGCGCAGCAGCGATGACCTGCGTTGAAAGTAACTGTGCGTCGGTAGCATCAGCAGCAATATCACCGATAACGCCAGGGCCACATGCCAATTGAACCCTCTTAATAAAGAGCTCGCAATCCCTAATGCCAGCAAACCCAGGCCGCCATACCATGCTGCATCAATCCTGAGTTGGATGCCCCGCGCCAGAAACAGCAACAGCACACCAGCTAAACTGCCGACCAAATGCGATAATTCAAGCACCGACAGAGGCAATATATCCCTCAGCATATCCAGTATTTCGGGGTTGGCTGGAATGGAGCCGGAAATCAGTAGCAGACCGCCCGCAATCAGTAATAAAAGCGAATACAACTGCGGCATGATGACCGATAGAATACGGCGCACAGCATTGCCGCTTGTGCTTAATAGCTCTCGGCGACTATAAATTTCGTAACTGAGCAGACCTCCGCCCGCCAGTAGTAACGGTATAAAATAGTAAATAATCCGATACAAAAGCAAAGCGCCGATTAAAACCAAATGCTGATCCCTTACTTCGATATCCGACATCAGCCACAGAAACGCACTTTCAAACACGCCAATGCCCCCAGGCACCTGGCTTATAACACCCATGACCTGCGCCACCACAAAAACCACTACAAATGCACCAAAACTAATATCTACTTTTCCGAGCAGCAGCACCCACAGCACCAGTGACGACAGCACAACATCAATACTAGCTACCAGCGTTTGCCAAAAGGCCATGGTCAGTGACGGCAAATATAACTCAAAGCCTTTGATCAGTAACGGCTTGCGCCAGAACCCTACCGCTCCCCAATAAACCAGTAAGGCAGCGGCACAAATCAGGGTGACCCAATGAATGGCTTGCGGTTCATGGATAGTACGTGATAAATAGTGCGGCAATAACAAACTGCCGACTAATCCCAAGCTCAGTGCGCCCAACAAATAGGTGACCGTTTGAAATAATGAAATTTTTAAAATATCCCAGCCCGGCACCCCCCATTTTGAATAGAACCGGTAACGAATCGAACCGCCAGCGGCCCAGGCGTGGCCGGTGTTATTGCTGATCGCATAACTTAACAAGGCGGCCGCGATCATTTTCTGTAACGGAATTTGTTTATGGCCGGTGAAGCGTAAGGCCAGCCAGTCATAACCCGCTAGAACCAGATAATTAATCACCGTTAATGCAAAAGCGGCGAAAACAATCCG
>PMJA01000362.1 GCA_003158415.1 Methylobacter sp. | reverse complement strand
CATTTTGGTGGCTTTGGCATTGTTTGCGGCAAAGTCATCGGCTTCAAATTCAAATTTACGTTGAAAATAAGCACTGATGGGCTGCATGAAAAAAGTAAAGGTCGATGAAACCAGCAGGAATAATAACAAAGCAGTGGCATGGGATTTTTGTTCCAAAGCTACGCCTAAACCAGTGTAAAACCAATCCTGATCAATCAGCCAGCCTAAAATCGCCAGACTGATTAAGCTCATAATGGCGGTGGCAATCAGCATTTTAATAACGTGTTTGCATTTAAAATGCCCCAGCTCATGTGCCAGTACGGCTTCCAGTTCTTCATCTTCAAGCGAGTTAACCAGATTGTCGAAAAATACGATGCGTTTGTTGTTACCCAGGCCGGTAAAGTAAGCATTACCATGACCGGACCGTTTGGAACCATCCATGATAAATATGCCCTGGCTGTTAAAGCCGCAACGCGCCAACAGGCCTTGTATGCGGTCTTTTAATGAACCTTCTGCCATCGGCGTGAACTTGTTAAATAAAGGCGCAATCACAGTAGGAAATAGCCAACTCATCAACAACGAAAAGCCCATGATGATGCCCCACGCCCATAGCCACCAGAGCGAACCGACGTTATCCATCACCCACAGGATGAGCGCCAAAATCGGCAGGCCTATGGCTGCGCCCAAAGCCAGTTGCAACAACTGGTCTTTAATAAACTGCTTGATCGTGCTTTTGTTGAAGCCGAATTTTTCTTCAATCACAAATGTCTGGTAAAGGCTGGTAGGCAGTTCCACCAGCGTCATAATCAAAAAAATGGTGGCTGTCGCCGCAACGCCCGCTATTAACGGCGATGAGACCACGGTGGGCCAATATTCAAAAGCCAAGTTGATGCCGCCGCCCAGCGTCAGCAGCAGCAATGCGATAATTCCGATAACGCCGTCACTATTGCCCAGTTTGAGTTTCGCCTGCGAGTAATCAGCGGCTTTTTGATGCGCGGCCAAGGACACTTTAGTTTTGAACGCGTCGGGCACGGCGGAGCGATGCGCGGCGACATAATCGGCTTGGCGTTTAGCCAGCCAAAACTGTACCGAAGAGGAAATAATGAGTGCTATAAGGAAGATAAGGGTAAAGGTATTCATGGGGTAGGCGCATTAAGTTTAAGAATTAGACGAACAGATTCGCCAATGCTACACTAACCGCCACCTACAACACAATGGAATCAATACATGGCGCTGGATACTTCGCACCTGATCTGGATAGATCTTGAGATGACGGGACTTGACCCGGACAGTGATTTAATCATTNNAATATACTGGCGCAGGGGCCGGTGCTGGCGGTGCATCAGTCCGATGCCGCGCTGGCGGCAATGGATGATTGGAATCAGCAACATCACGGCCAGTCCGGATTGATCGAGCGCGTTAAAGCGTCAACCATTGATGCCGCTGAAGCAGAGCGGCTGACGATAGCGTTTTTAAAAGAGTGGGTGCCTGAAAACACCTCGCCGATTTGCGGCAACAGCATCGGCCAGGATAGACGTTTTTTATATCGCTACATGCCCAAGCTGGAAGCGTATTTTCATTACCGTAACATTGATGTGTCAACGCTTAAAGAGCTGGCGGCAAGATGGGCGCCGGACGTCAAAGACGGCTTTAATAAAGAATCCACGCATCAGGCGCTGGACGATATTCTGGAATCGATAGAAGAGCTGCGCTATTACCGGNNTGCGGCGCGGTCATCCGGTTTTTAATGTCTTCCGGGCTTTATCAATGGCTGGGTCGGGGCTTTCCTTACGGCACCTTGGCCGTCAATGTAATCGGTTCGTTTTTAATCGGATTGCTCACCGAAGCCTTGTTTATGCAGCGCGTCACTGTTGTATTGGAATACAGGGCGGCCATCCTGGTCGGCTTTATCGGCGCGTTTACCACTTTTTCCACCTTTGCGCTGGAAACGCTCTATTTGCTGGAGCAGGGCAGTTTAACCAAGGCGATGTTAAATATTACGGCCAGTGTGTTGGGTTGTCTATTTGCCGTGTGGATCGGTTTGCTGTGCGGTAGGTCGTTATTTTTGTATTCGGGCGGCATGATACATTGGCACGGCGGCGTTATTCCTTACGCGTTGATGATAGTCAACGGCATAGGCGCGTTTTTAATCGGCATAGTCGCAACGGTTTTGTTGCAGAAAGTAGATCTGCCTTTGGAATATCGCGCCGCCATCATGGTGATTATGGTCGGTGTTTATTTAACCATGTCCGGGTTGTATTTGATTTTGTTTTTGATAGAGCAGGGCTATACCTTCACCTCGCACACCAACTTAATGCTGGGTGTTTTTGTCGCTAACGGCTTGGGCTGTGTTTTGGTTATTTGGCTGAGTTTATTAATGAGTAAGCAACTATGAGTGCAACCCCTATCACTATCGCCAGAATTTATACGCTGGAAGGGCATGATCAGTTAAATCAAGCCTTGGATATACTGCGTGATGAAGAAAAAATCTTCGGCGTCACCATCATCAGAGGCATAGCCGGATTCGGTCAAAACCGCAAGGTGCATACCTCGTCGCTGCTGACCTTGTCGCTGGAATTGCCGTTAATTATCGAGTTTTACGATGAGCCGGAAAAAATAGAAAAAGCCATCCTGACCTTAAAATCCAGGCTGGATTTTAAGCATATCGTCAGCTGGTCGGCGACGGCTCACAACGGCTAAAGCCGTTGCACTCCAGAAATTTCTATAGGGGTAAAATTGTATAGTTCCCACGCTCCGGCGTGGGAATTCATCCAGCAACGCTCCTGCGTTGCGTGACGCTGGAGCGTCACCGGCGGCATTCCCACGCCGGAGCGTGGGAACGATATAACGATATAATTAGAAAGGATGCAATAACTTCGTGATCTTCGTGTCTTCGTGGTCTTTTATTGATCTTAAACGGTTCCATCTTAGGTTGGAAGCTGCTACATTCAACATTCTATTATTTATAAAGGTAAAACGCCGTCATGCTAGACCCCCGTTTATTCAGAACCGATCTTGATTTTGTTAAGGAACAATTAAACAGACGTTCATTCAATTTTAATTCCGAGTCATATATTGAACTGGAAGCCAGACGCAAGGACGTGCAGGTTAAAACCCAGGAGCTGCAAAATGAACGCAACAGCCGTTCAAAAGCCATCGGACAGGCAAAAGCCAAAGGTATAGATGTACAGCCATTGTTGGATCAGGTTCAGCATTTAGGCGATGAATTAAAAGCGGCGGAATCGGCATTGGCCGGCATACAGGTGGAAATGGATGCGCTGATGGCTGGTATACCCAATATATTGGATGAATCTGTGCCCGCCGGTAAAAGCGAAGAGTTTAACGTTGAAATCAGCCGTTGGGGCGATGTGCCGGAATTTGCTTTTGAGCCCAAAGACCATGTGGATTTAGGCGCAAATACAGGCATGGATTTTGAGCTGGGCGCAAAAATAGCGGGCGCTCGTTTCGTGGTTTTAAACGGCGCTTTGGCGCGGTTGCAACGGGCGATTATTCAGTTGATGCTGGATACGCATACCGGAGAGCACGGTTATAACGAAACTTATGTGCCTTTTTTGGTTAATGCGGACAGCTTGCGCGGCACCGGTCAGCTGCCGAAATTTGAGGCCGATCTGTTCAAGGCCAGCAACGATCCGGCTTTATACCTGATACCGACGGCGGAAGTGCCGGTTACCAATATCGTCAGGGATGTGATTATAGACGCCAAAGCCTTGCCGCTTAAGTTTGTGTGCCATAGCCCGTGTTTTCGCAGCGAGGCGGGTGCTTACGGGCGTGATGTGCGCGGTATGATCCGTCAGCATCAATTTGAAAAAGTCGAACTGGTGCAGATTGTCAAGCCGGAAGATGCGCCTAGGGTGCATGAAGAACTGACTGCTCATGCAGAAAACATTCTGAAAAAACTAAACCTGCCTTACCGCAAAATGTTGTTATGCGCAGGCGATACCGGCTTCTCGGCGGCAAAAACTTACGATCTTGAAGTGTGGCTGCCGGGGCAGGGCGCTTACCGGGAAATATCGTCTTGCAGTAACTTCAAAGACTTTCAGGCGCGGCGTTTGCAGGCGCGCTGGCGTAACCCGGAAACTGGCAAGCCTGAATTGGTATATACCTTAAACGGTTCGGGTTTGGCGGCGGGCAGAACCCTGATTGCGGTCATGGAAAATTATCAGGATGCGCAGGGTAATATTCACATACCCGATGCCTTGCTGCCTTATATGGGCGGTTTGACGGTTATCGAAACATTGGTATATTAGGCATTTTTCCTAAATACAGCCATAGCTATAGGGGCCGAAGCTGGTAAAGTGACATTTGAAATACCCTCACCCTAACCCTCTCCTAAAAGGAGAGGGGACTTTGTGTCGCTTTACCAACTTCGGACTCTATAATGTCAGCAATTCCCAATTTAAAACC
>PMJA01000301.1 GCA_003158415.1 Methylobacter sp. | reverse complement strand
TTCAAACTGCTATAACTTGGTCATGTCATGCCGGGCAGTGTACTTTTATCGTGGTATCTTTGGTGATAGAGGGAACGCGGCAAAGGTCTCGCGCTGGGCAATACGATATTAGATCAGTCAAATTAAATATGTTCGGCGTGTCACGGACTTCTTTCCCGTCAATTTCCTGAATGGCGAAATCAACAAGTTCCCCGTATATTCCACGAGCCTGCTCTGAAACGTGATCGATGCATTTATTATCTGGAGTGAACGATAGAAGTTTAATGAGTGTGCTAAGCTTTACTGCACCCTCATCAACAACTGGACTTAAGAATAGTGCTCTAACCCTTACAAGAGATGAACCTGTAGGGTGCTCAAGAGTTAACATGTAATACTTCTGATACTCGGCTTCCGCATCCTTACATGATTTTCCTGTTAAACCAATTACGAAAGCTGACTCTAACTTCTTGTCTGGTTTACTACTACAGCCTTCGGACTCCAATACGGATAAAATCATCGCAAGGTACGTTGTGATGGAAAGTTCCATTGGTATTTCTGATTCAAGAGTAGCAACTGCATCGGATTGTTTATCGCGAATCTGAAATCTCTTAGTAACCTCGTTTGATCCTGCTGTAATCAATAAACTTCCTACTACGGTCAAAATGAAAGGATGCTTAAAGAACCCAGCTATATTATTGCCCTTAGCTTTAGGCTTATTCAGACATTCCAGCAGATCGGAAACCTGAGCTAATACTTTGTCCTTTGTGGTCATCTCGAATCTCCGAATGTGGATATTTCAAAAATCCAAGAGTTTCCCACAAAAATTGTAGAAATGGAACACTACCGCAGAAACATTGGACACTTTGGCACGAACTGTCTACTGGTTCAAAACCACCTTAACCCCCTTACTGGCGGCTTTTTTAATCTCACCCAACTTAACCAGAGGCAGCTCGTTCGAGCAGTCTTATTTTCGGACGGCTTTGTAGGAGTAGGGATTTATTTTTAGCTCCTTTCTTATACGAGAACGCACAAGACCAGTCAGCTTACTAAGTGTTGAATTTACTTCATCAAGTTTGTTATTATAAATTGCTGAAAAAAGTTGTTCCATTAGATCGATTTCGTCCTTGAACCCGTAAAGATAAAACTTTTTTCTGGCTTCCTCAAGTTGAGCAAAAATATCTGGCTGTAAGAGCGCATTTTTATCTTTTTGAATGGAAAACCACACTGGTAAAAAAGCCTCCAATGCATCCAGCCGATATTCAAGCCTTTTCTGAGCAACATCCTTTACCCTATTGAGATAACCAGTGACGAACCAGCCAATAGCTACAATGAAGGCTGAGGCTAATATTATAAAATCTTTTATTCCCATAAATAATTCGCCTTGCAGGTGTTTCAACCAGATCGCTACGAGTAATTATATCTGATAGCATTTATTTGACTAGACAGTCTGAACCATTTTGTCTAGTGTTCAAAAACACGACCTAGCATTAGCGAGGCTTTCAGAGCTTCCTAACAACCAAACATTAGACAAAACGATATAAACGTCAGCAATTTGGCCGATTAGAGTCAAACAAAACTCAAAACCAATCATACCGCGAATGTCCGCAACGGCGCAGATAGAAGTCATTGATTGCGCATACGCCCTAGCTTTTTTTAATGGCACCGTCATTCATAGCTGAAACTTTCGGCGTTGTATTGTGCTCGTTCAATTGGTTCTGAAAATCGGCAATGCGTTCGTCCCTCACCCGAATCTGACCCTCTAACTCCGAAATTCGGGCATCCAACCGATAGTTTATCCGGGCAAGCGCCGCAACCTCTTCCTGCGCTTCCTCAACCAGTCGCCGATATTCCTTCATCTTAATGTTTGTCTGAGCCAGTTCGGATCGACTTTCCTTCAATTGTGTCTTGGGTGCCGTATCGTTGATCTTGCGAATTTCAGTTAGCACGGGCTCATGGAATCTGTAGAGGGTAACGCGGTCTACGCCAGCCTCTGCTGCCACGGAGGAGGCTGAAATCTTCGTTCCTTTTTTGACTACAGTCGGATTACCATTAGCCAAACGCCGCAAGGCCAGTTCCAATTTTTGGCGGGTTTCCTTGACCGATTGTCGTTTCTGCGCCGCCAAGGCATTCTGTGTCGCTTCATGAATTGCGCTCATGCAATATCCCCCTGACCGTCAAGGCGGCGTAGCACCTTCTCGGCATAGTCTAAGATTTCTTGCGCCCGTGCATTGCCACTATGCCCCATATCGCCCAGTGCCAGAGCTTCCTTCTGCTGATCGCGGATACCCTCCCAAACTGCATGGTGTTCCTGACCGATGATGCCGTAGTTGCAGTCGACGCACATTTGAGCCTCGAACACACACAGGCCGCCGCAGCCAGTGCCCTTGGCATTGCCGACGCACCAAGAATGGCCCGTGCCGTTCAGGGTGATCGATCCCGCATATTCGGCGATTAGTGCTTCCTTGTTGGGGGCCGTGCGAACCGTCGAGCGCCACTGCTTGAGCCAATGGCTGCCATTAGCCAGCGGCGCGTCGGAGTCGAGATATCCTTCCATGACTTCGTTTTGCCGTGCCATCTTTTCCTCGGTGATCATTTCCAGGAGTTCAGTATCGGCCTCATAATCGTCCGCTCCGCCGTCCGCGTAATAGACTGTCATATCGAGGCTCCAATGGCCGAAATGGTCACGTAGTGTCAGGAGATCGCCTAATTCAGCGCGGGCTATGAAGCGGGCGTAGGTACGCCGAAACTGGTGGCTATGGAGGAGATAGGGTTGCCCGTCCTCACCCCGGATACCAAAGTCGGCGCAGAAACGCTTGAGGTGCATGCGCATTGTTGTCCCCGAGAGTACGAAGATCGATGAATCTTTTTTCGAAAGAAAAAGCTTGTCCTTGTGCTGGTAAACCGTATTGAGGCGCTTCACCAAGCGCCCCTTTTCCTTGGCGATGGCAATCCCAATGCTTGTCTCAAGCTCTCGCTCCTCCAGCTGCAGTTTCTGGCGTAGCGGCTCGGTTAGTCGCGTCNNACAACGGGCGGTACTAGCCATTTTTTCGGGCGAATTCCGGTCTTGTAGATTGTTCCGTGTAACCAGAACACATCCGTGCTGCCGTCCTTGCTTTTTCCAGAGGAAATGCAATTCGTACCAATCGACATCATTTCCGAGTCCCGGATGCCGGAGAACATGTCGATCACAATATAGCAGGCGGTACGAATACGAACTCCCTCCGTCCTCAAATCCTCGAAATCGACAAACCCCGCTTCGCGTGCGGCCGAGAGACGTGCGATTTCCTCTTTCCATTTTAAGTGGCCCGCCTCACGTTTTTCCATTGCAGCCGAATTAGCTGCATCCAGCGCCGCTAAAATCCTCGGTGCCCGGTTCTGAATGTAGTCAAGTGCAGTTTCGCCCAAACGACCGGCAACTGCGTCAGGAATTGGATTTGTCTTGGGTTTGTGATGCACGCCTCCCTGATTTAGTCCAGCCAACGAGGCTGCCGACTCGTGTGGCCAAGGATGTATCTGAATGGCATCGTTG
>PMJA01000096.1 GCA_003158415.1 Methylobacter sp. | reverse complement strand
CTGTTTTTTGGGGTCCACTATATAATACTAATTCGTTAAAATCGTTTTTAATGGGATAATTTCCGGTTTTAACGTGTTGTTGATAAACCTCCCAAAGTTCGTCTAGACTGACAGGATTATTTAAAAATTGGGATAGATAAGCAGCGAACCCAAAAACAGATTCAGAAAGGTTGATATATTTATTAGGTAAAATCATATTATTTACTCTCAAATAAATCACAATGCTCAAAAAAATGAGACATTAAAACAAAAATGGCATCTTGTATTTTCTTCACTTTATTTTTGTCATCATGTGCAGGCAGTGCCTTGTCAGCAATAAAAATAAACCGTTTATCCGAAAAATTTTCAACCGTATCAAAATACTGTTGTTTAGATTCTTCATAATAGTTGACAAAACGATCTCTAATAGCTTGTATATTCTCTTTTTCATTCTCTCGAATATATGATTCGACAGATCCTGCCTGATAAGCTGCAACATCAAGAATAGTTGCAACACGCTGCGTTAAACCATTCAGCTTAATTTTTTCATCCAAATCTTTTCTGTCGTCTAAGTTTTCAGTAAAACTAATAGGTTGCTGATTTTGTAGAAGATGCCCTATAACTTCAGCCAATGCCCAATAATCCACATCACCTATATCGTCGGTTAAAATTCCGCCGACAACTTCCATAACCTGAAATTTAGCTAGTTTCAAAAACTCAGTCTTAACTTGCGGCATTAACCAAAATGCCATTTTGACCGCTGGATATGCTTGTGCTATTGCCTGCAATTGAACATACGCATCAGGAGATAAGCCGCTACCTTTGTCATTGACAACAAAAAAGAAATTTTCAACTTTAAAACCATTATTAGTCCAGTATTCAACTAGCCCTAAAAAATCTTCATTGAGTTTCTTTATTAATTCTGCTCTGTTTTTTTGTATATCTTCAGGCGCATAACATTGAAAATAAATATTTTCTGCTGGAAAAAAGCCGTCATTTTTTCTGTCGCCTAAATTACCGTAGGCTTTAACTTTACGAAAATCATCGTAGCGCAAGGTCATTATTTGAGTAAATAAATCTTCAAATGCTTGCCCATTGGCTTTTAGTAGTTTGTTTTCAAACTGTAAGCCAGCAAAATATTTTTCGTTGTCATTCATAAATTATTCTTGGGTTGCTCATTTTTTGTAACAGATCGATTGGTAATGACATAATTTGTTTTTTGCGAAAGAGTTTATTTTAAGCAATATATTCAATTGAATATGTGGTTTCGAAAATGAGCGAGCCTTGGGTAATTAATTGATTAAATACCCATTTTAAACAATAAAAAAGGTAACTACTCAGCCGCCTGATTTTAAAATTTAAATTAAGCTAATGTGTTGCCGTCATCGTTAAAATCCAGATTGGCGACATTAAGCGGCACAATCCACATCCCAGCCAGGAAAAACTAATGCCGCAGGGTGACATTTAAGCGCTTTGGCTAAAATTTTTGCACGTTCCAGGCCTAAATTTATTTTGTCATGCTCAATTGCCGAGAGTGTAGACTGGGGAATGCCGGTCAATTCAGCTAATTGGTTCTGGCTTAATTCTTGAAGCTCGCGAATTATTTTTACTGACTCACCGATAGAAACATCACACATTTTTTTAGCCAGATGGTATTCATTCATATTATTTTCTCCGGTAATCATGGGCTGTAACCTGTTCAATTAGAACATACACTTTATCCGCTTTTATTGGGTATATTTTCCGCATATTATAGATGGTATGTCAGTTTGTGGGCAGGGTCAACTGGCCGCTAGACTCAATGTCAGGGAGGCGGGTTAGCGCATGCCGGTGTACCTCGTCATTCAAACCCGGCTTGCCGTTAAATCAGTGTGAAATGATGCCAAAAGTTTTTAAGCAATTACCCGCTTATAGCCTGTTAGTGTTTTAGTGCTACAGTAGTACGCCAACTCACCGTATAATATGTAGTTATTATTAGCGATAGTTAGGTGTGGTTTATGCAAATTATTCAGGAAGCGCTCACGTTTGATGACGTTTTATTAGTGCCTGCGCACTCAACTGTGCTGCCACGCGATGTAGAAATGAAGACGCAGCTGACACGGGGTATTACGCTTAATATCCCGCTGGTTGCGGCGGCTATGGATACGGTCACGGAGGCTAGGCTTGCCATTGCCATTGCCCAGGAAGGCGGCATAGGCATTATTCATAAGAATATGACCATAGAGCAGCAGGCGAGGGAAGTTCGCCATGTCAAAAAATATGAGAGCGGGGTGATTAAAGATCCCATTACTGTTTCTCCCGATGTCAGTATCCGTGAAGTTATCCGATTGACCCGCGCCAAAAATATTTCTGGCGTACCTGTGGTGAATGGCGATGAGTTGGTCGGCATCGTTACCAGCCGTGATTTGCGCTTTGAGACGCGCTTTGATGAACCCGTTTCAAAAGTCATGACGCCTAAAGAACGTTTGGTGACGGTTAATGAAAATACCGATCGCAAGGAAGTCATTGCCCTGTTGCATAAACACCGCATTGAGAAAGTGCTGGTGGTTAATGAGTCATTTCATTTGCGCGGCATGATTACCGTCAAGGATATTCAGAAAGCCAAGGATTATCCGCTGGCTTGCAAGGACGAGCAGGAGCGTTTGCGTGTCGGTGCGGCAGTGGGCACCGGGCAGGGTACGGAAGAGCGTGTCGCCGCGCTGGTTGAGGCGGGTGTGGATGTGATTATCGTTGACACTGCGCACGGCCATTCACAAGGCGTTTTGGACAGGGTAAGTTGGGTTAAGCGGAATTATCCTTCCGTGCAGGTTATAGGCGGCAATATTGCTACGGCGGCAGCGGCGTTGGCGTTGGTTGAGGCAGGTGCCGATGGCGTTAAGGTCGGCATAGGGCCTGGTTCTATTTGCACGACGCGTATTGTGGCCGGCGTCGGGGTTCCGCAGATTACCGCCGTCAGTAATGTGGCGGATGCGTTAAAAGGCACGGGCGTGCCGTTGATTGCAGATGGTGGTATCCGCTATTCGGGCGATGTCGCCAAAGCACTGGCGGCGGGTGCGCATGCTGTGATGTTGGGCGGCCTGTTTGCAGGTACTGAAGAAGCGCCCGGCGAAGTTGAATTATTTCAGGGACGCTCTTATAAATCTTATCGCGGCATGGGCTCGCTAGGCGCGATGGCGCAGCAGCAAGGTTCCAGTGACCGCTATTTTCAAGAAGAAACGGACGCGGCTGAAAAGCTGGTGCCGGAAGGCATTGAAGGCCGCGTGCCGTATAAAGGCAGTTTGCTGGCGGTGATTCATCAGTTGTTGGGCGGCATACGCGCCAGCATGGGCTACACCGGCAGTCAAACCATTGCTATCATGCACGATAAAGCGCAGTTTGTGCGGGTAACCAGCGCCGGTATGCGGGAAAGTCATGTTCATGACGTTACGATTACTAAAGAAGCGCCTAATTATCGGGCAGAGTAATCATTAGCACACGGATGACGCAGATTTAAACGGATAATCACCGATAACGATTATAGTTAATCCGTGTAAATCTGTTCTAAATCTGTGTCATCTGTGTGCCATCTTAAATCTAATAGTTAAAGACAATACCGTGAAACAACAAGCTCCCAACATCCACATCCACAAAATCCTAATTTTAGATTTCGGTTCGCAATATACCCAGTTAATCGCCCGTCGCATTCGTGAGATAGGCGTTTATTGCGAAATTTATTCCTGCGAATGCAGCGAGTCGGAAGTTAAAAACTTTGCGCCTAACGGCATTATTTTATCCGGTGGCCCCGACACCGTGACCTGCGGCGATACGCCGCGAGCGCCTCAGATAGTTTTTGAGTTGGGCGTGCCGGTGCTGGGTATTTGTTACGGTATGCAGACCATGACCGAGCAAATGGGCGGCAAGGTTGAAACCTCCGATCATCGGGAGTTCGGTTATGCGCAAATCAGAGCGCGCGGGCATTCAAAATTATTGACCGGCATAGAAGATCATTTATCGGCGGAAGGCTTTGGTTTGCTGGATGTCTGGATGAGTCACGGCGACCGTGTGGTTGAGCTGCCTGAAGGCTTTGTGCTGATTGCCAGTTCAGACGGTGCGCCGATTGCGGGCATAGCCAATGAGACGAAGGCGCTGTATGCCTTACAGTTTCATCCTGAAGTGACTCATACCAAACAAGGTGGACGTATACTGTCGCGTTTTGTGCTGGATATTTGCGGCTGTGAGGCGCTGTGGACGGCTAGTAATATCATTGAAGATAGCATCGCCGCAGTTAAGGCAAAAGTCGGCAGTGACCATGTTATTTTGGGGCTTTCCGGTGGGGTGGATTCATCCGTTGTCGCCGCATTGCTGCATAAAGCCATTAAGGATCAATTAACCTGTGTGTTTGTTGATACCGGTTTGTTGCGTCTGCACGAAGGCGATCAGGTCATGGCCACTTTTGCCGAGCACATGGGCGTTAAGGTGATCCGGGTCAATGCCGAGCAGCGTTATTTGGATGCCCTGGACGGAGTCGCCGATCCTGAGCTAAAGCGCAAAATTATCGGGAACCTGTTCGTGGAGATTTTTGATGAAGAGGCGGCGAAAATAACCGATGCAAAATGGCTGGCGCAAGGCACGATTTATCCTGATGTGATCGAATCGGCGGGTTCTAAAAGCGGTAAGGCGCATTTGATTAAGTCGCATCATAATGTCGGCGGTTTGCCGGAAAATATGCAGTTAAAGCTGGTCGAACCATTGCGCGAATTGTTTAAGGATGAAGTGAGAAGATTAGGCTTGGAGCTAGGATTGCCAGCCGACATGGTTTTCCGTCATCCGTTTCCCGGCCCCGGCTTGGGCGTAAGGATTTTAGGACAGGTCAAAAAGGAATATGCGGATTTATTGCGTCAGGCCGATGCTATTTTTATCGAAGAATTGTATCGTCACGATTTGTATAACAAAGTCAGTCAGGCATTTGCGGTGTTTTTACCGGTCAAGTCAGTCGGAGTGATGGGGGACGGACGGCGTTATGATTATGTGATTGCCATCCGNNCTGATTTCCCGCCGTATTATTAATGAAGTCCCCGGTATTTCCCGTGTTGCTTATGACATATCCGGCAAGCCGCCTGCAACCATCGAATGGGAATAGACCCCGGCACCGATGAGGCCTGGATGCGGTACGCGTTCAGGCTGGCGCAACGCGCCGAACAACAAGGCGAGGTGCCCGTTGGCGCGATAGTTGTTAACGAAGATCGCTGTATTGCCGAAGGCTGGAATGCCTCAATTGCAATGCATGATCCGACCGCGCATGCCGAGATGGTGGCGTTAAGAAAGGCGGGTCTGGCGCTGGAAAACTATCGCTTGTGTGACGCCACGCTCTATGTGACTTTAGAGCCTTGTGTGATGTGTATGGGCGCCATCAGTCATGCCCGGATCAAGCGCCTGGTTTTTGGCGCTTTTGATCCCAAGCGGGGCGCTGTCTGTAATGCCTTGAGCCTTACCGATGCCAGTTTTTTAAATCATCGGATCAGCTGGCTCGGAGGCGTTTTAGAAATAGAATGCTCGGAACTGTTACGCGATTTTTTTCGGGCCAGACGCTGACGCTTAACGAGGTTTCTGTTCGTTTCGTCAGCTGCTAGATACGCCGATGAGATTGCTTGAACTGATGTGTTTAGATTGAATCAAGATTCCCGCAATTGTTTATACCGGTTAATCAGGGCATTAGTCGAACAATCATGGCTGGTGATGACGTCATCGTTCTGGAGTTCGGGCAAAATGACCCGCGCTAAGACTTTGCCTAATTCCACGCCCATCTGGTCAAATGAGTTTATATTCCAGATAGCGCCTTGGACAAAGGTTTTATGCTCGTAAAATGCCAATAATGAGCCCAGGGTTTTGGGCGTCAATTTTTTAAACAAAAAAGAGCTGGATGGTTTATTGCCGTCGAACACTTTGGACGCGACCAGCAAGACATCGGCTTGTTGGGCAGGCGTCAATTTCTCTTTGACTTCTTCAGCTGTTAAGCCGTTCATTAGCGCTTCGGGTTGGGCGAGAAAATTCGAGATTAAAATATCGTGATGTTCCGGCAGCTTGTAATGGCTGTTTGCCGCCGCCAAAAAATCGCAGGGTATCAGCTTGGTGCCTTGATGTATCAACTGGAAAAACGCATGTTGACCGTTGGTGCCCGGTTGGCCCCAAATAATCGGCCCCGTGCTGTAATCCACTTTTTCACCTTGCAGGGCAATGCTTTTGCCGTTGCTTTCCATGTCGCCCTGTTGAAGGTATTCAGGGAAATAACTCAGGGATTGGTCATAAGGCAACACAGCATGGGATTCCGCGTTAAAAAAATTGTTGTACCAGATGCCCAGTAAGCCCATGATAACCGGTATGTTTTGTTCATAAGGCGTGCTGATAAAGTGCAGGTCGGCTTCGTATGCACCTTGCAAAAGCGCCTCAAAATTGTCCATGCCTATGTACAGCGCAACGGATAAACCTACGGCCGACCAAAGCGAATAACGTCCACCCACCCAGTCCCAAAATTCGAACATGTTTTTGGTGTCTATGCCAAATTTGGCGACACTTTCCGCATGGGTTGAAATAGCCACAAAGTGTTGGGCAATCGCTTTTGGGTCTTTTGCTCTATCGAGAAACCAGGTTCTTGCTGATTTTGCATTCGTCATCGTTTCTTGTGTGGAAAACACCTTGGAAGCGATAATAAACAGAGTGGTCTCGGCGGATAAAGGCTTCAACACTTCAATGATATTGGCCTGATCTATATTGGAGACATAATGTACTTTTAATCCGTCCGAGCTGTAAGGCGCCAGCGCCGTTGACACCATTTTAGGCCCTAAGCCGGAACCGCCTATGCCAATATTGACAATATCGGTGATGGCTTTGCCGGTATAGCCTTTCCATTCGCCTGAGCGCACAGCGGCGCAGAAAATTCGCATTTTGTCCAAAACCCGGTTAATGCCCGGCATGACATCTTTGCCATCCACATAAACGGGGTGATTGCTTCTGTTGCGTAAGGCGGTGTGCAGGACGGCCCGATGCTCGGTGATGTTGATTTTTTCACCGGAAAACATGGCGGTAATTTTGGCATTTAGTTGGGCATGATGGGCCAAGTCTATCAACAAAGGTAAGGTTTGATCGGATATTCTGTTTTTGGAGTAATCAAATAAAATTTCATTAAAATTGACGGAGAACTTATTGGATCGGTTAATGTCCTTTTTGAAAGCATCGCGCAGGGTATCATTTTTGGTTTGATGGTAATGGCTTTGTAATGCAGTCCACGCTTTTGANNGGGTTTCCCATCAATTCCTTTATTTAGATAAGGGGGTGTGCTAGAGTTGGCATCGCTATGACTTAAGTATATAGCAAATGCGGATTATTTTTGATGAAATCAAAAGTAATAGGGCATTAAAATTTTTATATAATAATAATTATTTATTAAAACGGGAAGGCATTATGAATACAGCACAACTATTAAGAAAGGGTTTCCTGGGGTTTTTGGGATTGTTGTTTTCGGCATCGTTATGGGCGCATGGCGGCGCGGCGGGTACCGATACTGACCAGTGTAAATTTGAATTACAGCCCACTCATTGGATTCATTACACGGCTTACCAACCTAAGGCATTTCCGGCGGAAGAGTTTTGCGGCAAGCTGCCGGGTACCAATACTTTGACGCAACTGGTTTTTGATTACCAGGATATGAAATACCGGAACATGTTGGTTGAGTTTGAAGTGACCAAAGAGCCTGAAGGAACGCGCGTATTTTTTCTACCCAGTGCCAAACATAAAAAAGGCTCTGTTAATTTAGAGTTGCCGAATGGCGTGCCGGAACCGGGCCAATATCTGATTCATATCACTTTGGTGCCAGATCCTACCGATACCGAAAATCGCACTCAGGGTGAGCGGTTGGACGTACACATGGGCTTTAAGGCGGGCGGCGGCCAGGCGGTCAGCAAAAATAATCTGCTGCTCTATGCGTTTTTTGCATTGGCGGGCTTATATGTATTGTATTTGTCAAACGCTGGCTTCAAGCGTAAAGTTGATGAAGTTATTGCAAAAGTTAAAGACTGATTAAACAACCGATGTTACGCATACGTTATTCATGATTAATGGTTTATGATAGTTTTATCTGTGTAAGTTATTAATTTTTATGACGTATGCGCAACATCTTAAACAGTTATAAGACTATCTGCCAGGAGTGATTAGCTGAGGGTTGGCGCACTCACTGGAAGTTTTTAGTAAAAGCGCATTGATTTTGTTAAGAAATAGAGGAAACGAATAATGGTGAAGTTATTATCGGTTGGTGTGCTGATTGTTCTTTTTTCTGCG
>PMJA01000294.1 GCA_003158415.1 Methylobacter sp. | reverse complement strand
GCCTGCGACTAATGAGAAGTTACGTAACTGGTCATGAAAAATTACTACAGTATCCGCCCGAATCTAACTGTCGCTGGCTTAGCGTTACTGCTAGCCGGTTGCGCTTCAGAGCCTGCGCCGGTGATTGTGCAAGCCCCGGCTCCCGTGCTTTCCGGCGAACAAATGCTGAGCGAAAGCCAACGCTTGGCAAGTTTGGGTGATAGATGGAAAAAAGGCAAGGAGTTGGTGGATCGCGGTAATAATTTAGTCCGTGAAGGCCGCAGTAAAATGGATGAAGGTAACCGGATGATTCAAGAAGGCGAAAAAATACAGCGCGAAAGCGAAGAAAGCTCTAGCGGCTTAAATAAATAAAAAACCCGCCCCGCAGCTATATAAATAACGGCAGGGCGGGTTTTATAGCGGCTATTTTAAATCGGGACAATCTTTATAGATGGGATGAATAGTGCTGATTTCTACTATCCGATGCTGCTGATCAGGGGTGTTGTCGGGGCCGTCCGCTTTGCCCATTGCGTTAACGTGCAGTTGTTCCATCTTAGCCCCATGCTCTACTAGCATTTGACTGACGGTAGCGGCTCTTCTTTCTGATAAAGTTTGATTGCTGTTCGCGCTACCGACTGTATCGGTATAAGCGATAACCTCTGCGGTGGCATCCGGTTGAGATTGCAGGTATTGGCCCAGCATCGAAATATTGTGATCATCGACTTTGTAAGGTACTGCGCCGCCGGTTTTGAAATAAGCGGCCGTATGGTGAGATGCTTCGCTTTGATGATGATTATGTCCATGCACGGATGTTAACCACAGGCACATCTCTTTTTCTGATGCAAGGCGGTGCTTGGCGGCGTCCGCCGCAGCATCCAAAGCTTTTTGCCGCTCATCAATATTCCAATAATAATCCTTTTTCCAATGTTTTAAAACATGATTGGCTTTATCCAGTTTCTTTTCGGCTAATTCCTCATGGTAAATTGATTGACCATAATGACCCGCAGTTGCGGCATCAATTCCCGAAGTGAGTCCGGGAACATCTTTCGCTGGCGGCGTACAGGCGGCAAGAGCAGTGACTAACACTGCAATTGGCAGGTAAACACATTGTTTGTTCATGATTTTATCCTCTCAGTGCTAACTATCCACTACTTCGTGGTGGATGAATACAACGGTTATTTAATGGGGGCAAGTTTATTTGCCATCATCTAACGGCCCATACGTAGTCCAGAAGCCTGGCAGATGAGCGCCGAAATACCGCGTATCCTCGCTAAAACGATCCCATGGATAGGGGGGTGAAATATAATTATCGGTAGGAATAGGGGCCGTGATTAATTCCGCCGCTCCCACAACCGTTCGGCCAACGGTATGCGCTACACCGCGCAGCACTCCCCATGTCAAGCCGACAAAAATATTTTGATCGTGACTGATATTAACAACGTTTTTTGGTATTTCAATAAAGCCGGTGGCCGTGTTGAATAGTCCCTGAGTGAATTTACAACTTAGCGCGGATAAATAACCACGATCGTGTTCATGTTCGTCCGCATAAGCAGAGCCTGCGGATAATAATGCACTGCTAAGAATGCAGGCAATATAGAGGTTTTTTCTGTTCATTTTTAAGTCCTCCAAAAATGTTTAAGTTATCGGATCCTATAACCTCAATCGCTTTCGGTCATCATTGCGACCCGAAGATTAAAGGGATTACACCACTTTAAATCCCTCAAACTTAACGATAGATCATTATCATTATAATGTCTATGAAAAAAAGCTGATTTTTGCCGTTAAACGGAAAAATTGACGGCCTCTGATAAGGGCACAAGCTTGGTAGGGCGGATTGTGCCCGCTAACCGCCCAGAAGATACGAATTGCGTACCATATATCACCATGCGAAATATTTATTGAATCAAATGTGGGAAGCGGAATATTTTGAACAAAAATGCAAGGCATTAAACTGTTCAATCGGTAACGGCTCACCGAACAAATATCCTTGATAGAGTGTGCAGCCATTGATGAAAAGTAAGTGCCGCTGCTCTTCCGTTTCCACCCCTTCGGCAATGACCTTCAAACCCAGGCTTGTAGCCATGGCAATAATGGTGCGTACAATCACCTGATCGCCACTGTTGCTGGCAATGTCGTGAACGAATGACTGATCGATTTTAAGCTGATATAAAGGTAAGCGTTTGAGATGTTGTAGCGACGAATAACCGGTTCCAAAGTCATCTAATGAGAATTGAATCCCAAGTTCTTTCAGCGTAATCATGGTGGCAATGATGCCTTCAATATCCTCAAGGAGCATGCTTTCGGTCAGCTCTAACTTAAGACGTGTTGGATTAATGCCGTACTGTTGTATCATCGTCTTGAGCTGAGCCACAAAATCGGCTTGATGGAGTTGAAAGGCGCTAACGTTCACAGACAGCGCAAGTCCACAGGTGAGAGTATTTTTTTCCACGCTTTAAGCTGGGCGCAGGCCGTTTCTAATGCCCATTGCCCGATGGAAAGAATCAGCCCGGTTTCCTCTGCCAGAGGAATAAATTCCGTCGGCAATATGATGCCGTGCACATGATGTACCCAGCGAATTAATGTTTCAGCGCCCAATAACTGCCCCGCATCATCTACTTGGATTTGATAATAGAGTTGAAATTCCTGTCTCTCAATAGCCTTACGTAATTCGCCTTCAAGCGCCGCTCGCGCATTGATGCTATCTTGCATCGCCTGGTCAAAAAAGCGCAGCCTATTACGGCCTGCTTTTTTAGCCTGATACATGGCGATGTCTGCTTGCTTGAACAGATTATCCAGCACCTCACGCTGATCCTTAAATAAGGCGGCGCCGATACTTGGTGTGTTGTAATATTCATGCGCCTTGAGCAGATAAGGCCGATTGAGGGTTGAGAGAATTTTCTTGCCGATGGCTTCTGTTTGCTCTGTCGCCTCCAGCGCGTGCTTGCTCAAGTTTTCCAGCATCACCACAAACTCATCGCCGCCCAGGCGCGCCNNCCAACGTATCGTTGAGCGCTTTAAAGTTGTCCAAATCAATCAGCAACAGCGCTCCGAGTAGGCCGGTACGGGTACTGGAAGCCAGTGCCTGATGAATCCGATCATGAAGCAGGCGCCTGTTGGGCAGTTTGGTGAGAGGATCGTAGAATGCCAAACTTTTGATCTCTTCCTCGGCCGTTTTACGCAACGTAATATCGGAAAATGTAACGACATAATGCGTGATGATGCTATTTCGGTCTTTTACTGCGGAGACCGTAAGATAGGTAGGATAAAATTGGTTATTCTTGCGCCGACTCCAGACTTCGCCTTCCCATGCGCCCGTTGTTTTGAGCTTTTTCCATAGTTCGGCGTAAGAACTCGCATCCTGACGACCGGAATCAAACATGCTGGGATTTTTGCCGATAACCTCTTCCGGGTTGTAGCCGGTGATGTCGGTGAAAGCGTAATTTACCCGAAGAATAATGGCATTTTCATCCGTCACTATCATGCCTTCCTGAGCTTCAAAGACTGTTGCCGCGATGCGTAAACCGGCTTCAGACAACTTGCGCTCGGTAATGTCCTGAACGATGCCTATGCCGCCGACAATCGCCCCGTTGCTATCTTGAAAAGGTGCGCAAGTCATGGATAGCCATACGTCGGCTTTGCTGAAAGTGGCGCTGTAATGGCCTTCGTAATTGCCTATTTCACCTTGCAAAGCCTTTTTCAAGGTTGGCCAGATAGCCTGATCCTTGAGTAATTTCATATCCAAGCCGATGATGCGCTCAATAGAGTTGAGCAGAATCTCGGCAAAGTGATTGTTGCTATAGGTAATGATGAGATTGGTATCGTAATGGAATATGCCCACAGGCGAATGGTTCAGCAACAAACGATAGCGTTCTTCGCTGATCTTCACTATTGCTTCCCGTTCGGCGGCTTCAAGACGTAAAACGATATTCTCGCAGGCATTGCGATTAATCTGCCGCAAACTCATCATCAAAAAACCGAGATATAGCGTCGTCGCCAGACTCATTGCCAGATACAAGCCTTCGCCAACAAGAGACAAACGGATGATAATCGGCGCAAGAACTAATACGGAAAATATAAGGGCGCTGACCAGATCAGCCGAATATGAAGTCACGGCGCCGGCGGTCAAACCGGCCAACATAAAGAGCAGGAACAACTGATACTGCGGGTAATCGGCAGGAAATAACAGCAAGCCCGCCGACCCCCATGCCATACTGGCTATCAGAATGCCCAGACGAAACCTTAGCAGCCAGATATTGGTTCTGACCATGCTATCGGTCGAGGAACGTTGATAAGCGAAAGTAAGAACCGCCCGTGAAAACATGACCAAGGCAATCAGAGAAAACCAGGCAACGACGACTGAGGTATCGATAACATCTCGCTGCATATAAGCGAGAATCGCAGCCAGTAGTGTGCTGGTAATTAACGGCACAATGCTCGCAGAATACATCTGTCGCAGCTGTTCGGATTGTATCGCCGTTTTTTTGTCCAGGCTATTCATCACTTACGATCTAGGTGTTTTAAGAATCACAGGCAGTCCTGCCGGTACATAAATAAATCATACAACCCTAGGAAACGTAATATAAGTGACATTATAAATTGCGGATATAATGGCTACGGACTGCTATCCGCATAGTTTTTATGATTTAATTATAACCGGTCATTTAAGCGGCCTGATTAGCCCGCCGATAAATCAAGTAAGCGGCAATCGCCAGCATCAGCCAGACCGTCACTAATGGCCCTATCACGCCGTCATAGCTGCTGACCAGATAAGCATAATCCGAGCTGAAATCCGTATTAAACAGCTTCTTGTTCATTTTTATTTGCCACACCCAGCAGGTATGGCAACCGATACATAGCCCTAAGCTGGCTTTTACCTGCGTCCTGAGCACGCCTAAAAAAATACCCACCATCAACAAGGCAAAAAACGCCGATAGTATGCCCGGATTCAGTAAATTGGCGACTGCCCCGCCGAGCAAGGTAAAGCCGCTGAATAAATTCAGATCCTGGGGCGATATGTCGGTGTTGCTGCTTAAAAAATGCAGTGCCGCATAATAAGTGGAGCTGATTACAATAGCCCACAAGACGGACAACTTCTTGTTTAAACCAACCAACAGCAGTCCCCGAAACAGCGGCTCTTCAATCAGCGAAATAAGCAGCGCCAGCAATAAACTGACGACCAGCGTTTTAGCCGCCAGCCCGACCGTCCACAGTTGAGTGTCGTCGATCACATTGATTTTAAGCACGGTCAAGGCTATAAAAACTGGCATCAGGGTGATGAAGCCCAGGCCGAATCCTAGCAGCAACTGCTTTAAAAACACCTGTCTTGCGGCAAATCCCAGCGCCGCCTTGTTGATATTCAGATAAACCATCGCCGGGAAAGTGCTCAGCACCAAAAATAACTGCGTGGTTTTACTGATGATTTTTCTAAACGGGATAAACTCACCGAAACCCAGCACAACAAAATAGCTGACAATGCAAGCCAGTGCTATAGAGGCCAGCAACACCCATAACGGCACGAGGGCATAAAACAGCGTGCGCAGCATTTAATCTTCCTGCGGGGGCAGGGCGGGCGGCATCTGTGTGCCAAAGTCGCCCCACAGCATTTGCACGGCAGCTAGCGCGGCCAGCGACGCAGTTTCGGTTCTTAATATGCGGCTGCCCATGCGTACCGGAATAAACCCGGCGGCTTTGGCGACATCGCGCTCTTGACCGGAAAAGCCGCCTTCGGGGCCGGTGAGCAAGGTGACATGCCCGTCTTCCGGGCTTAGATCCGCCAAGGTGCTTGTCGCATAGGGATCGAGAAATACTTTCAAGCCTTGCTGCTGACCTACCCACTGTTGCAGCTGTGCTATCTCGGTCAATTCGGGTAAGGTCGTTCTGCCGCTTTGTTCTGCTGCATGTTGGGCGATTTTTTGCCAGTGCAGCAGGCGCTGCGGTTTCTTCTCGCCTTTAAACTGCACCACGCAACGCTCGGTTAATAACGGCGTAATGTGATTCACTCCCAGTTCCACCGCTTTTTGCACCGATAAATCCATGCGGTCGCCACGCGATATGCCTAAGCCCAACGTCACCAACAACGGCGATTCCACGCTACGATCTAGCCACTGATTAGCCAGAATCAGCACGGCTTTCCGGCTGACTTCGGCTACCGTACATAAATATTCACCGCCCGCGCCGTTGAATAAAATAATTTCGGCATCTTTTTTTAAACGCAACACCGTCCTGACATAATGGCCGTTGTCATCATCCAGTTCGATGTGTTTGCCTGCCGCCAGATGCACCGGCGTGTATAATCTCGAAATTCTCATATCAATCCTTAACCGCCCGCTGTATGCCGTCCCAGGCCACGTCAGCGATTAATAACAGTTCCTCCTCGGTAATGATGTAAGGAGGCATAAAATAAATAACATTGCCTAAAGGGCGTAATAATACACCTTTAGACAGCGCATATTGATAGACTTTAAGCCCCCGGCGTTCTTGCCATGGGTACGGCTCGCGGGTGCGCTTGTTTTTGACCATTTCTATCGCTAGTATCATGCCTGTTTGCCGGACTTCAGCGACATGCGGATGCTCGTTAAAATGCGCCGCCGCTTGCGCCATGATCTTAGCCAATCGTTTATTATGCTCAATGATGCTGTTTTGCTGGAATATTTCCAGCGTCGCCAGTCCCGCCCTGCACGCCAAGGCATTGCCGGTATAACTGTGCGAATGCAAAAATGCCGTCAGCTTTTGGTAATCGTCATAAAACGCCTGATAAACCTCATTGGTTGTTAGCACCGCCGACAACGGCAAATAGCCGCCGGTCAAGCCTTTGGATAAACACATAAAATCAGGGCTGATGGCGGCTTGTTCGCAGGCAAATAGCGTTCCCGTGCGCCCGAAACCGACGGCGATTTCATCGGCGATTAAATGCACCCGGTATTTATCGCAGGCGGTGCGCAGTAGCTTTAAATAAACCGGATCGTACATGCGCATACTGCCCGCGCACTGCACCAAAGGCTCGATAATGACCGCACAAACGCTGTCGCTATGCTGTTGCAGCGTTTGCTCCATCAGCGCAAAGCGGCGCGTGGAATAATCAAACCACGATTCGCCGGGTTCGCGGTGGTAACAGTCCGGCCCCGGCACGGTGATTACATCCATCAATAACGGCGCGTAAGTTTCCTTGTATAGCGCCACGTTGCCGACCGCCAACGCGCCTAAGGTTTCGCCGTGATAACTGTTTTCCAGCGTGATAAATTTGGTTTTTTGCGTTTGCCCGTGATTGCGCCAATAATGAAAGCTCATCTTAAGCGCAACTTCCACCGCCGCCGAACCGTTGTCGGCATAAAAACAACGGTCAAGACCTGTCGGCGTCACTGCGACCAGCTTTTCCGCCAGATTGATGGCGGATTCGTGGGTGAATCCGGCAAAAATGACATGTTCAAGATTATCAAGCTGATCTTTCAGCGCGGCATTAATGGCAGGATTGGCATGACCGAACAGATTAACCCACCACGAACTGATCGCATCCAGATAGCGATTGCCGTCAAAATCTTCCAGCCAAACGCCCTGCCCTTTTTTTATGGGAATAATCGGGAAGGTTTCATGATCCTTCATTTGCGTACAAGGATGCCACAAAACGGAGAGGTCGCGCTGGGAAAGGGATTCGTTAGTCATAAGATGCCTAGTTGTCCGGCTATATTATAGGTGATCATATGTGTTTCAGCCTGCATCATTGAGCTGGTAAACCTGCTCTTCGATGCTTGCCAGCGCTTGAATAAAAACGCGGAAACTGGGGTCTTTTATTGCCGCAGCATCTATGTTTATTCGATCTCTAAAAGGTTCGCTCAGTTGGTCGTAGTTTTTTTGCTTTTTTGCTACGCGAATAATAGTGGGATTAATGACAGTCTTTAAAACTTCAAAGCAATCATGAATTGTCGATTGCTCGCCATGATGAGCAACCAGCCAGCATTCTAATGAATGTACGCAAATGGCAAAAATAATTTTGGGCGCATGCGATTCATAAAACCCCGATACACCGGTATTGATACTTTCTATAACTCGATGTTCAAGTTTTTAAATTTTTTGCATTCTGATCCTTGGAAAATCATCCAGCAGTTCGGTACTGTAGCGCAG
>PMJA01000326.1 GCA_003158415.1 Methylobacter sp. | reverse complement strand
GTCATCCTGTTCCGGCCTCAGCGCGGGGCCCTCCAGAAACGGTACTTCTTCATTGAGTACGCCCACATCGCCACTCACCTTGATATAGTGAGCGGCCACATAAGGTAGCCAGACACGGTCGTCGGAAAAATGGGTACGCACGCCACGGCCGGACGGCGGATGCCACCAATGTTGCACGTCACCCTCAACAAACTGGCGCGATGCGGCACGAAGGAGGTGAGCGCGGGTCAGATCAGGTCGGGCAACTGCCAGAGCCATGCTGTCCTGAAGCTGATCGCGAAAGCCAAAGGCTCCCCCCGCCTGATAGAAAGCGGCCCTAGCCCATAGTCGGCAACTCAGGGTTTGATATAGCATCCAGCGGTTCAACATCAGGTCAAGCTTCCGATCCGGTGTTTTCACCTGTACCTTGGTGAGCACTTGTTCCCACAATCGGTTTACCTTGGCAAATGTTGTTGCTACCCCGGTTGCTCGATAGCGCCGAACCAACTCGCTGGCATGGGCACGGTTATTGCCTTGCCCCAATAGGAAGACGATCTCAACACGCCCGTTGGGTTCAAGTTCAATGACCGTCTCCAGAGCGGCGCAAGGATCTAGCCCCGCACCGACACGATTTTTCAGCGCTTTGGAACGTAGTAAACCCGCCGGTGCATCAAGGTTCCCGTTGCGGCCTATAAACTCAGCTCGATTACATGTCCACCCGCTCTGTTGACCAGCAAGATCTGCGAAGGCGATGCGATGGCAAAATTCCACGGCCCAGGGGTTGACAGCGAACAGCGCGCCCGTTTCCGGATCCAGTTCCGTGATAATGTGAGGCGCAGTCACGGTGCGCGAGGTGCCGAGTACCCATTCCACATAGGCCGCTACCGTTAGCCGACGGGCTCGTCCGGAAACATTCGTTAACGTCAAAGACGAGATCTTAACCGGATCGTCCGGGCTGACGAACTGCAAAAGCTCGCTATGAATTCCATGAGAGGCGTGCTCGAAACGGCTATATCCCTGTCCGTGGCGAATCATATAGCTGGCGTTGTCAACCCGGATCGGCAGGGCGGTGGGGCTCCATAATTCGTTGGTTTCATCGTCACGCAAATAGAACACTTCCCCGGAAGGATCGCTGACCGGGTCGTTCGACCAGGGCGTCAGCTGGTTTTCGCGGCTGTTACCACACCAAGTGCAACCGCTGCCAGACTCAGAGACCATAAAACCGAACTCAGCATTGGCGATAACATTAATCCAAGGAGACGGCGTCCACTGACCGTTGTCAAGCACGATCACATATTCACGTCCATTATCGCTGAACCCGCCTAGCCCATTAAAAAATTCGAGTGGGGGTACTGTCAGCTTTGGTGAGTCAGCTCCCGGTGCAGGTAAAGCTTTCGAGGCAACGAAAGCCGCCGTTGGACGAGGATGTCTCAACAGTTGCTCGGCCAATGTGCCTCGACTGCTGACGAGCACCGCGCGTGCCGCTGTTTGAAGCAGCCGCCGGTCTTCTGCTGAAATCTGATCAGCCCGAATAATAAAAATCGCACCATGGTCAATATGATCCTGATGGGCCGAAAGCGCCTGACTTTCACGAACCATGCTCTCCAATAGAGATTGCAGATCATCAACATAGGACAATTCCCTTTCGTTAAAAATTACGAGGTCGACGGCAAGGCCTTTCATGCCCCAGTATTCATGTGCATGCAGCAATTGTTCGACGATAACCCGGTCTTCAGGCTCCGTTACACGCAGCAGCACAATCGGTCGATCTCCCGAGATACCATGCCCCCACAGCCCGGTTACGTTCAAGGTATTTAACTGCATCAACTTGCTGGATGGCCGCAGCCAGGAATCCGAATAAATCAAACGATTGGCCAAATCCTGAAACAGTTGCGCCTCGTCGGGTTTGGTACGCAGATAATGCAGTTGCACATGGGCTTGAGTCCATGCTAATGCCGACACTCGGTCAAATGTAGCTACGCTGTGGTATTTATCGGCCAGATCCTCCACCGACTGGCGTGAGGCAGCGACCAGGGTAGTGAAGGTCACATGTTCGGTTGCACCCGCGGCAATGCGAACCCGCGTGCGCAGACTGAATATGGGATCAAGAACAGCCCCCACCGTATTGGTCAGCGGGCGTCCATCGATCACCGTAATGGGCTCCCGTAACGTTTTACCACGCCCGACAAATCGAGCCCGGTCGGTTTCATATTGGTGCCCGTCGTCGGTTCTTGGGCCATCGTCCAACACATGCGCCACCCAGATGGCAGGATCAGCGGCATCACGCTGACGCCGCTGTGCGATCAGTCCACGCGACTGCGGCAGATACTCGGTCTTGACGAACAGGTTGGAAAAAGCGGGATGCGCGATGTCGGCGGAAAAGGGTGCAAGTACGATCTCCGCATAAGAGGTAATTTCAATTTCCCGATCACGAGAGCCATTATTGGTCAAACTGAGGCGACGGATTTCCGCATCGTCCTCCGGCGAGATGACAATCTCCAGGGCGCTTACGATACTGCCGTCGGTGCGGGTGATACGGACACGATCTTCGGCAAAGATCACCTCGTAGTGATCAGGAGCCACTACCGTCGGCTGGTAGCCGGCTGACCACACCTGGCCGCTGACCACATCACGCAGATAAATATAAATGCCCCAAGCATCCCGCGTCACGTCTTCGCGCCAGCGCGTCACTGCCAGGTTACGCCAAAGGCTGTAGCCGGATCCTGCTGCGGTAATCATCACCGCATAACGGCCATTGGAAAGCAGGTGCGCCGAAGGCATGGATGACATCGGCGAGAGTACGCGCCGAACGGGTGGCTGCAGGGACTCATTGACATAGGCCAGAGTCTGAAGAAGCGGCACGCAGCTGGTATCAGCACCGCTCGGAATACGTTCTTGCAGCAACAAGTCGACGGACTGGATGAGCGGCGCGCAATGGAAGCGATGGCGCATCTCCCCATCATGCACCACGTTGGCAATAGCCACTAGGGACATGCCCTGGTGATGGGCCATATAGCAACGCACGATCGCAAACCGCTGACCTTCCGCAAGCCGGATCGGGGTAAAGTCGAGCGCTTCATAGAAGCCAAAGCGGCCCAAGGCGCCCTCTTTTTCCAAGCGCTTGAAGTTTTCCACGGCCGCATGCGGGAGATACATCGCGGCCAAGGCAGTGGCGTAGGGGGCAATCACCCTGTCTTCGCCGAGTCCTCGCTTCATCCCTAGACTAGGTACGCCAAAAGCCGCATACTGATAGGTAAAAAAGAGGTCACGGCTATTAAAAGCCGACTCCGAAACGCCCCATGGCATATCACATTCTTTACCATATTCGATCTGTCGCTTCACTATCAGACGGCAAGTTTGATCGAGTAGGCTGTAACGTGGGGTATAGGTTATCAGAGAAGGCATCAGGTATTCGAACATCGATCCCGACCATGATAGCAACACGGTGCCATGAGCGGCGCGCGTCACCCTTCTTCCAAGGTGAAACCAATGCTTACTCGGCACCTCGCGCTTGGCAATGGCGACGAAACTGGAAAGGCGTGCCTCGGAGGCAAGCAAATCGTAATAGCTGGGATCAAGGGTGCCTTCGTTAATACGGTATCCGAGCGAGAACAATTGACATTTTGAGTCATAAAGAAAGCGAAAATCCATTTCGTGGAACAAGGTATCCAGACGCGCCGCCATGCTTTCCAGACGCGTAGTGAGTGTTACAGATTGCTCTCTGGCTTGGCGCAACAGCTTCGCCAGTGCTTCCACGTCACCCGGTAACGGGTAGCCTTCAGGTAATACCTCAAGATCAACCAGACCCAGCGTATAGCAGTTGGATAGGTCGCTTAGTGGCGTTTCCATAATCAGCCGTTTTCCAAACACCGCTGAATGAGGAGGTTGAACGTCTGATTTTGCACAAGCGCCGAAACGACCTGTAAAATGAATCCAGGGCATCAGACTATCCACATCGCGTGCGTGTGAGAGGATGTCATCGTGCATTAAGGTAGCCCACGCCAGCACTTCGCTGTCGCCCGTATCGCCGCGTTCTGCGGCATAGGCGCGTGCCATGTCCTGCAAAGTGTCGGCGTAGAGAGGCAGCTCTCGCCACAGATGACTCCATCCATCCGGGTCGGCAGGATGACATCCCAAAAGTTCTCCGAGATTAATGCCTTTTTGTTGCAGTTCTTTCAGCGTAATGGTGAATGTACGCCGGTCATCGGTGATGTTAGCGAGCGCATTCATGAACAGGTGATGCGTATCCGCCAGACCTGTCAACGCGTTGGCGAGCGTAAGCGGTCGCCTCAACATTTCGCGGCAGGCCTGCGCCAGCGTGAGCAGATGCCCAGCTAAATTACCGCTATCGACGGTCGATATATACCTAGGTTCCAGCAAATGCAGGTCGCGGGTGTCGTACCAGTTATAAAAATGTCCGTGTAGACGCGGCAACCCGGAGAGTGTCGTCAGCGTGGAATCAAGCCGGTCGACGGTGTCCATCAGTCCGAGCCAGCCAAAATCCCGGGCGGCCACGACGGATAACAAATAAAGGCCGAAATTGGTAGGCGAACTACGATGAGCAATTACGGGTTGCGGATCTTCCTGAAAATTATCAGGAGGGAGATAGTGCTCATCCGGAGTCACAAAGGTCGTGAAAAAGCGCCAGATACGCCTTCCGATCAAGCGTAGTTGCACGGTATCCTGGGGCTGTAAGGATTCCGCCCGATCGAGTCCGGGGGGAAGACTCAACGCGCGGGCGGCGATCGGCGCCAGCAACCATACAAGCAGGAACGGCGCTGCGACCTTGATTCCAGACGAATTAAAAAACAGCACCACAGCCCCTGCGCCAATGACGAGCGTAAACGATCGGCCCAAGGATAATATAAGCTTCGTCATCCCGTGATCCGCTAAGGTCTTTGCCTGCAAGGCGGTAACCCAGTTGAGTAATTGGCGTCGGGTAATTAATAGTCTCACCAGGGTGCGGCTGATGGCATCCATCATCAGCCAGGCGTGTTGTCCGAGTAAAATCAATGCGACTAGGCTGTTAGCGATGGCCCAGAGTACATTTTCTCCTGCCGAGCGCAAATGGGTGCTCAGCGAGGTGCCTCGACGGGGCAAGGTAAACTCACTCATAATCGTCAGAATCGCTGGAAAGGCCAAAGCCGTCAGTACAAACCCCATCAGGATAGACTGTGGTGCATTTGGAATAGCCCACGTTGCGACCAATGCGAATAAGGCTCCCGGAGTCGAAAGAGAGCGACGCAAATTATCGAGCATCTTCCAGCGTCCGATGATGGGCATACCCTTGCCGCGAGGTCCTAATATCCAGGGTAACAGTTGCCAATCTCCCCGAGTCCAACGGTGCTCACGAGATGCCGCAACCTCCGTATGGGAAGGAAAGTCCTCGAAAAATTCAATATCGTTTACCAGAGCGCAGCGTGCGAATACGCTTTCGAACAAGTCATGACTGAGCTGGGTGTTGTCCGGCACGCGTCCGGACAGCGCGGCTTCGAAAGTGTCTACGTGATACAAGCCTTTGCCGCTGTAAGTGCCTAGTGCGAACAGATCCTGATAAAGTTCGGATACCGAACTGGCGTAGGTATCAGTGCCGGAAGCGCCGGCAAAAATCCGGTGAAACATTGAGTGTTCCTGCCGATGCGGCAGGGTGGGTGTCACTCGTGGCTGGAGAATGCCGTAGCCATCCACCACACATTGACTGCGCGAATCGAACACCGGCTGGTTCAACGGATGGGCGGCCACTCCCACTAATTGAGATATGACACCCAAGGGCAACTTCGTGTCGGCATCAAGTGTAACAACATAGCATACGCCAACGGGAGCTACGGCTGGCTGACCATCAATGGGGAGAAATGAAGTGTCAGCAGCGCCACGCAACAACCGGTTAAACTCGAGCAGCTTGCCGCGCTTGCGTTCCCAGCCCATCCACTTGCCTTCGCAAGGATTCCACAAGCGTTTACGGTGGAACACAAAGAACCGCTGCTCTCCGTACTTGGCGTTGAGCGCGGTCACGCCATTAGTCGCTATAGTCAGCAGCCGTTCATCGTTCGACATCGTTTCCAGCTCTGCATCGCACCAATCGGATAACAGCGCAAAGCGCACCTGTCCGCCTGGGTTAGACAGATAACGGATTTCCATTTGGTCGATCTGCTCCTTTACTCCGGCCTCACTGACGAACATGGTCGGTACAGCGACGAATGTACTTAGCGTCTCAGGCACATCGCCCTTCAGATCGAGGCGTGGCAGATAACGCGGCGGAAGGCGCGCAATGATAAGCCTGTTCAACAGGCCGACAGCGATATCTGATGCGGGAAATACGAAGAACAGCGCGAGCAGGAACAGCGCAAATCCATCGACCCCGGCAACAAGACTCGCACTCAAGGGAATGGCCAGCAACAACAGCGTCAACAAACCGATACTGCCTATATAAGCGAGTCCCGCGTAGGCGACATAGCCGCGCAGGAGTCGTCGTTTGAAGGTAGGTCGATAGTCGACTTCCCGTTCGAATGCATACCGGCCGGCACCGATCAAGTAGTAGCCGGGTTCCTGCTGCCGTCCATTGGTGAGCGGCTCGCTAACGCGCTGAACCTTGTCGATTACCCGACGAGCAATAGCTAATTCCGAATGCGAAGAGCGCTTGGCGAGATCCTCGATCGCGTGGCGATAACGGTCGCGGGTCAAGAAATCCATCTTTCCGTAGCCGTCGTGAGCACGCAAGCACGCATCCATCAGGCTCGCGTCCTCAACGAACGGGGGCCATTCGAACGCGGAGATGGCGCGCATGCTGATGATGATATTGCGGACTGTCTGGTTATCGGCAATCTGGTCGGCGTGTTCTCGATGCACGATTTCATCAAGGCTTACGCCTTGCTCGATCAGCCAGTCATTCAGAAAATCCAGGGAGAGTACTGCACCCGGATGCGGATCATGTAAACGCTGCAGAATCTGGACCGCGTACGCCTGACGTAGCGAGATGTCAGGTAATACTCCCTCAGGGAGTGGCGAATTTGGCTTATCGATTTGCGCGGCAATTTGTTCGATATGATCAACAAACTTATCCGCCAACTGACGGCCGTTTTGGGAACTCAAGATGCGAACGGCCATGCGGCGAAGATTTTCGACCAGCAATACGCGCATAGAACCCGGTATCGCCCATAGCTCACTAATGGTAAGGGGCTCGACATTTTGATAGGCCCGCACGAAATGCGTCAGCAACTCTGGATCGAAGCGGCTATCGGTATGGGCCACTAATGCCCAGGTAATGCCGTAAACACGAGGATAGCCTGCGAGTACACCCTCGGTCAGCTTGGGCAGCCCCTGATAAAAACTTTCAGGTAAATCGACGTGGATGTCGTTGATCTGTTCTTCGATCACATGAAAATTATCCAGGAGCCACTCCGCCGCCGGGGTGATGGCGCGTTGCTCACGAACCGCCTTGGCGACAGATTCATAAACATCAAGCAACACCCGGCAATTCTCGCGCACTCGAGGAACCAGCTTTCGTCCTTCCTTACGGTTACTGACCTTTTGCGCTTGCGCCAAACTCACAGCATGCTGTTCGAGCCGTTCGGTACTAAACACCTCGGAGCGGATGGGGTTCTCCTCACCACCGGGTTGGTCGGCTCTAACATATTTCCTTTGTTCTCGACGCTTCGCCATAGTCTGATTCTCGGAGTTCATATAGCCTGTAAAATAGCGTGAAAAATGACCCGCTAATCGGTGAAAACAGCGTCAAGTCGCCCCTGTAAATATCACTAATAAATTGTTTTTTAATACTTACCTGTATGTAAATATTAAAAATAACGTTGGAAGTGGCTAATTTCATAAGCTGTTTTATATGATAATAAGTGACAGTCAAAAACATTTCTGTGCGATGACACACATAGGTGATTGTGACTTTTCAAGGTCGGTGTCAGCAGAGTAATTATGGTTCTGTCGCAAAATTTTTCAGATCGANNAAAGGCGCCCATTTTCCAAAAGATATTATTCTTTACGCTGTTTTTTTCTATGTCCGTTATGGTGTCTCTTATCGTGATCTAGAATAAATCATGGAGGAGCGTGGCGTTAAAGTGGCAGCAATTCCCAATTTAAAACCTTGCTAAAATAAAGCCTTTTGAATTCCCAGTTACACCATAGTAGTTATAGTAGCCGAGCAATTTTCTATTCAGTTTTGCATGTTAAAAACAGCACTCTAGGTTTTATAAGGTTTCCAGCGACATAAAAACGCCAGAACATTAGACATAGACAATCTATATATTTTTTTCGTACTTTGATTTACAGAATCCGACAAAAGACCCTGCTGGATTTTTTGGGCGTGGCTTGTTCGCCATCCAGCCGCGCCACTCGGCTTCAAGGAAATACACATCAAGACCAGGCGCAACCTTTTTTGCCGATTCAAAGGCAGTTGAAGGGAGTTGTAATCCGCTAGAATTATCAGCCGTCACTTGCTCGAATGTTTTTTGTGATCTTCTCAGCCTGTTTTAAGGCTTTTTCGTCTGCCAATCTTCTGTCTGTTTTTGTCAGCGTAAAGCGCACTCTATCAACGGCGCGACTTTCTTTAAATTCTTCCATGACGACAGTAAACCCCGCCGCTTCTGGGTTATCGTTGATTTGTTTTAAGGCTGGTTCAATAGCGCGGCGTTTAATATCAATCCATCTATTGAGTTTTCCTTCTGGAACTTTCAACCATTTCCGAAGCTGGTCAAGTTTTACATCTAAAACGGGCGTTTGCCTGTTAGCGACTGATTCAAGAAGCATGTAGAGTGTGACGGCATACTTGCCAGAAATACCAATCATAAAATGCAATCTAAGCCGTGAAAAACGGCAGGGGGCGCAGATAACTTCACATAGCAAGGGTGGAATATCAAAACGCAAAAATCCCGTTGCCCTATATTTTTTGTGTGTCTGTGCATTTAATAGATTTGATATGCCTACAAGTCTTTCACCATCTTCGTTTAATTCATATTCAATGTGTGTTTTTGATAGGCGTTGCGCACTTTCCCAAATCCAACCTGATGAGGTATCACCGCCAAGTTGTTCAAATATAGCGTTGATTTTAGAAATCCTGAGTTCATGAATCCGTGTTGTAAGTAAATCATCCCAAACAGCGGCAACCAAAAATGCCCATAATTTTCGGTCACGTTCGGTATAGTCGCCATTAATTTTGGTTATGATGACATCATTGGGCAAGGGAACGGTTGCAAAATTTTCTTCTGATAGCTGCCACGGGTCGCCTGAAGCGTGAACTTCCAAAGGTAACGATGGTTGTTTTAAAGAAGTTTTTGGACTTTTCAGCATAGTGTAACCTCAGTTTAATTTCCCGCTTTTGGGATTGAATTTGTCACCTTTCGACCTAGTCCATTAATAAGGGGTGCTAATAAACAAAAGGCTCTAAAGTTCCACGCGATTTAATGAAATAGATGTCGTAATAAACAAATGTCGCTAAGATATATAGGACCTAAATCCGGCTTTCGTCAATAGCTTTATACTCGATGTTCAAGTTTTTAAATTTTTTGCAGCTTGGTTTTTGGAAAAGTCATCCAGCAACTCGGTACTGTAGCGAAGCCGTCGGTCCTAAACGCCCCAAATCTCTCCCAACCATATGTTTGCCAGAAGGCATTAACTGAAAAACATCGTCCACAAGCCCAGCCAATTGTTTAAGCTTATCCGCAGGATTCTTATCCTCTAACAATGTTTTGATAAATTCGAGCAGTACATCCATTTGAGATTTTCGTTGCAGGCTGCCTATGGTATACGTGGGCAGTTTATTTTCTATGCGGGCCGTCTGCTCTGGGTGAAGGAGGAGGCAATGGTCAAACAACAGACTCAGGATCAGGCCTCGGCTTGATCCTTTTATACCCCACCGAACTTTTACGATTATTAGGTGTGTTTAAACTATCCACTCATAG
>PMJA01000182.1 GCA_003158415.1 Methylobacter sp. | reverse complement strand
CAAAAATAGCGACTCGCTGCAAAAAAGTGAGTTAATCCATGTCCCTTCTTCAAAGCTTGATACGTCACACACGCCTGCTGGAAATCGTCGGCGATATAATACGCGTTAGCGCTAAAGGCGTGGCCTTTGGCGATCTTGCCGTGGTTGAAAATGTCGACGGCGAACTATCCCTGGCCAAGGTCGTGGATCTCGATAGGGACGTTGTCAGTCTTCAAGTGTTCGTCGGCGGCAAAGGCCTGTCTACCGATGCTAAAGTAAACTTCCTGGGCCACCCTCTTGATGTCGTCTATTCCGATAACATACTCGGCAGAATTTTCCGGGGTTCCGGCGAGCCCATTGACGGCGGCCCCGAACTAACCACCGATCCGCGCATTCCAGTGGCCGGGCCCACGGTTAATCCGGTTATCCGGGTAATGCCGTCGCGGATGATCGAAACCAAAGTGCCGATGATCGATCTGTTCAATTGTCTGGTGGAAAGCCAGAAGATTCCTATCTTTTCCGTCGCGGGAGAGCCTTTCAACGAATTGCTGGCGCGCATCGGTTTTCAGGCCAATGCCGATGTCGTGGTGTTCGGCGGCATGGGCTTGATTTTCGATGATTACTATTATTTTCGTACCGCCTTTGAGGAGCATGGTGTTTTTCATCGTACCGTGATGTTCGTCAATCAAGCTTCCGATCCGCTGGTTGAGCGCATGTTGATTCCTGACATGGCCCTGGCCGTTGCTGAAAAAATGGCGGTTGAGGGCAAGAAACGAGTGCTGGTGTTGTTGACCGACATGACCGCTTATGCCGATGCCATGAAAGAACTGGGCGTGGCGCAGGAACTGATTCCGGCGGTGCGCGGCTATATGGGCGACCTTTACACACAACTGGCCTCGCGCTATGAAAAAGCCTGTGATTTCAAGGGCGCGGGTTCAGTGACTATCCTGAGCGTAACGACCATGCCGGGCAATGATGTAACCCATCCGGTGCCGGATAACACCGGTTACATCACGGAGGGACAGTTTTATCTGCATGACGGCTACATAGACCCGTTCGGTTCGCTCTCCCGGCTAAAACAGCATGTCGTCGGCAAAGCCACACGTGAGGATCATGGGCAAATCATGAACACTATGATCCGTTTTTATTCCGGCGCAGTAGAAGCGCAAAAAAAACAGGCGATGGCTTTTGAACTCTCACCTTTCGACGACAAGTTGCTCAAATTCGGTCTTTTGTTCAAAGAACGATTTATGGATATAAACGTGTCTCTGCCAGTAATTGAGGCGCTGGATCTTTGCTGGTCGACACTGTCTGAATGTTTCGAACCCAAGGAATTGCTGATGAAGCAGAACCTGATTGACAAATACTATCCAAAACTTGCCTTGAGCGAAGCCGAAAGGCCTGTCCTGAGCGAAGCCGAAGAACGGGGTGTTGTCAATATTGATAAGGTTGCATAAACCGCCATGGCTAAACTCAAACTTAGCAAACACGAATTACATGAGCAGCAGGAACAGCTAAAACTGTATCGGCGCTTATTACCGTCGCTTGATTTGAAGCGTCGGCAGTTGTCTATAGAAGTACAAAAAGCCCGAGAGGAATATACGGCTGCCCAATCTGCCGTGGACGCTTTGGAAACCCAAATCGGCGAAGAATTGCCTATGCTTGCCGATGAGGAATTTCGACTTGGCGGACTGGTGCAAATGAACAGTTTTAACGTTATCGAGCAGAATGTAGTTGGTGTAAAGCTGCCCTTTCTGGACAGTCTCGACTGCACAGTCGCCGATTATTCGATGCTTGCTACGCCGCCGTGGGTTGATATGCTGGTACAGCGCTTGAAAGATGCTACGGAGCAGCGGATGCGGGCTGAAATTGCCGACCAGCGGCGGAACATTTTACAAACGGCAGTGCGGCGTATCACGCAACGGGTGAATCTGTTTGAAAAAATCCTGATCCCGACCGCTATCCAGAATATTCAAAAAATACGCATTTTCCTGGGCGATGCCGAGCGGGCCGCCGTAGTCACTTCCAAGCTCGCCAAGAAGAAACAGCAAAAGCAACGGGAAACAGAGGCAGAGGCAGAGGAGGCATTATGAGTATTATCAGCATGCACAAGGTCACTTTCATCGGTATGACGGGCGACCGGGATCGCTTATTGCCTGACCTACAGAAAATGGGGTGTGTGCAGATTATTCCGCTGGCATCGGGGAACGCGGCAATTTCCGATACTGCGGCTACGGCAGGAGCGCGCGAGGCGTTGAAGTTTCTACACACTTATCCACGGCGAAGACGGCAGGTTCTGAATAAAGAACAGTTCGATGCCGTTGAGGTTGAGAAACGGACGTTGGAAGTCAGAAATCGTCTGCATGACCTGAAGGATGAACGTGATTTTTTGATCAAGCGTATCCAGAGCATGCGTCCTTGGGGTGAATTCGTGTTGCCGCCGCTGGAGGAAATGGGCAACCTTCGGCTTTGGTTCTATGTAGTTCCCCATAAAGAATTGCCGAAAATTAAGGTATCAGCACCCATTTGGGAAATTATCAGGCGCGATGGCCGGTTTTACTATGTGATCGTGGTAAGCGAGGAAGAACCTTTGGCGATGCCAGTCCCTCGTGTTCATCTGGGTTACAAAACTCGGCATGAACTGGAAGCGAGACTCGATGACGTGGAGTTGGCCATAGAAGACGCCCAGGCAGAGCGGGCCTATTTAACCCGCTGGCATGATTTGTTCAGTCGTGATCTTAATTTTCTTGAAGACCGGGCCGTTTGTCAGAGCACTGCGGCGCAAGTCTATAGTAACGATACCGCTTTTGCCTTGCAGGGTTGGGCGCCTACAGAGAGCCTATCGGCGCTGGAAGATTATTCGAAACAGCAGGCGCTATACTTTACTTCGGAAGCGGTCGGGCAAGAAGACAACCCGCCCACGCTATTGCGTAATCCTTCCTGGCTGAGTGCAGGCGAGGATTTGGTTACTTTTTACATGACACCGAGCTATCAAACCTGGGATCCCTCTGCGATAATTTTCGTTTCCTTTGTGTTCTTTTTTGCGATGATCCTGGCCGATGCCGGTTATGGCGCTGTTCTGGGACTCGGTTTAATGTTGATGTGGAGAAAAATGGGGCGCTCGTCCTCGGGCCGCCGTTTTCGTCCTTTACTGTTGTCGGTGGTGGTCGCCTCTTTGGGCGTTGGCGCACTGTTCGGCAGTTATTTCGGTGTCACCCCTCACGAAGGTTCATTGCTGGGCAGGTTCCATGTACTGGAGCTAAGCGACACCAACCGTATGATGTTGATTTCGGTTGTGATCGGTATTTTCCACATCGTGCTTGCCAATGTCATGAATGCCTATCGTTACGAGCATTGGCAGGACAGGTTATCATCCGTCGGCTGGATCAGCATCATTTGCGGCGGTTTTGCGCTGGGGATTAGCAGCACACTAACATTAGCCGGTTTACAAGAGCTGGGCATAGCTTTGATGGCGATCGGCGCGTTGTTGGTCGTCTGGTTTACCGCCCCCCGTGCCCGACCGTTCGCACGTCTTCTCCATGGCCTGGAGGGGCTGACCAGACTGTCCGGCGCTTTAGGTGATGTTTTGAGTTATCTCCGTCTGTTTGCGCTGGGTCTCGGATCGGCGTCGCTGGCTATAGAATTTAACCACATGGCTCTAGGCGTCTATGAGGGATACCCCGGTATTGGCTTGCTGTTCGCTCTGCTGATTCTGGTACTCGGACACGGAATTAATTTAGCTCTTGGCATTACCGGCGGCGTCATACACGGATTACGGCTGAATGTGATCGAATTTTTCAACTGGGGTCTCAAAGAAGAAGGGACTCTATACAAACCATTTAAACAATCAGAGGATAATTTATGGAACCGTTAATTTTGGTACTGGGCTGGGTGGGACTTTACTGCCCTTTAGCGCTGGCTGCGATAGGTAGTTCAGTTGGCTGCATGCGTGCCGGTAGCGCTGCGTGCGGCGCTTTACTGGAAGTCGAAGGCGGCTATGGGCGTTTTATTGGCGTAGCGGCATTGCCGTCCTCGATTACCATTTACGGTATCGTCGTGACCATGTCGCTACGCCGGGAACTGACTCTCGAAAATTCGCCCGGAGTTTTTAGTTTGGGTGTCCTGACCGGCCTGGCGCTGCTATATTGCGGTATCGCTCAGGGCGATGCCATCGTGGCTTCAATCAATGCATCAAAAAGCAAGGCGGAAGTTTTCGGTATCTCTATGGCGCCTGCGGCTCTGATTGAAGGTTTCGCTGTCTTCGCTTTTGTTTTCGCTCTTGTGTTGGCTGCGGGCATTCCGAAATAATTAGACGAGGCTACTAACATGACAGAGCAAGAACAAAATAAAACCGGCGCCGGCGTTCAGGGCCTAGTTGATCGTATTCGCGATCAGGGCGTATTGGCGGCCAATGAGAAAGCGGCCAAGATTATTCGGGACGCCGAAGCAAAGTCTGCAAAAATGCTGGCGGATGCCCAGCGTGAAGTGGAGCAGCTGCGGGAAAAAGCTCGTATTGATATTGAGGCTAACCGTGCCGCCGCATTGGAAGCGCTGAAGCTTTCGGCACGCGATGCGATGCTGCAACTCAAGGCCAAGGTCTCATCGGAGTTTGAAGTATTTGTGCAACGACTGGTCACATCGGCCACCCGCGACGAGCAATTTATTAAATCGATAGTGCTGGTGTTGGCAAACCATGTCGAGAAAGAACTGATCGGGGACAAGGAAATCCAGATTCTGATCTCGGAGTCGATACTGACGGGCCAGCGGAACGAGAAACTGGGGAAACACGCTAAGCAGATCATACTTGGGCTATCCAGCGAAATGCTGCGTGCCGGGGTTGAGCTGATTCCATCCAGCGACATCGAAGGCGGCGCAAGCGTGCGTCTGGTTAAGGATAAACTGGAGATAGACCTAAGCGACAAAGCCATTTCCAAGCTGCTTTACCAGCGTATATTGCCCCGATTCCAGGCGATACTTGAAGGCAGCGAATAAGCGCTATGGCGGAATACATTACACTGGTCTCCAGTCTTCCCTATCTGCCTCCATTCGAAAAGGCGGAACGCTCGCCTATAACACGTTTGCGACTGGAGCAGCGTCTTCATTCCCTGGAGGCCGACGACGCCAAGCAGCTGGCCATTGCCGAAGCGCTGGTAAGCTGGCGGCTGTCCCTGGCTAAACCGAAGACCGACAAAGAAATGGTGTTGCGTTGCCGTGTTGCGCTGCAAACAATAACTCAGCCCGCTTTACGCGAATTCATAGAGTTCAGGATGGATCAACAAACCATACTGGCGGGTTTACGCCAGCGTCAAGCGGGCTTTGCGACGCCGGAATTAGAGCGTGCTTCAGGAGCGAGTCGCTGGGCGGGTTTTATTGCGTCTCACTGGGACGACCCCGATTTCAAGCTGGCGGCTGTGTATCCCTGGATTCCCAAAGCCCGAAGCTATCTTGAAGCAAACGATGCCCGTAGCCTGGATAGCCTGTTAATGAACATCATCTGGCAACGGCTTAGCCTAATCGCTGAAAGCAACCGCTTCGGATTCGAGGCGGTGTTCGCTTTTGTTTTTAAATGGGACATCCTTCAGGCCTGGCTTGCACGCGATGCAGCGAAGGCAACGGGCCGATTTCAAGAATTGATTAAAGAGGTAAAAAATGGCAACTGAACAACCGGTATCGAGAACCGCGAAGATAATAGGGGTCAAGGAAAGTCTGGTGCTTATCGAGGTCGACGAAAATACCTCGCTGATGAAAAATGAGCTGGGCTACATCTGTGTAGGAAATGAACGTCTCAAAGCCGAGGTACTACGCGTGCGTCGGCGGACTGCCGACATGCAGGTGTTTGAAGACACGCGCGGCGTACAAGTCGGTGATACAGTGGAACTTACGGGAGAAATGCTATCGGCGGTATTGGGGCCGGGTTTGCTGGGACAGGTTTTCGATGGCTTGCTCAATCCCTTGCATGCACTGGCCGACAAATATGGTTTTTTTCTACCCCGTGGCGTCAGCATTTCGCCGCTAGCTGCGGAAAAGAAATGGCAATTTGAACCCGGCGTCGCCGTTGGCAGTAAGGTGTCTCCCGGCGGCGTCGTTGGAACGGTTCCCGAAGGGCAATTCAAGCACAAAATCATGGTGCCCTTTAACGAGCCGGAACCGGTCGATATTACCTGGATTCGGGGCGGTCAGTTGAGAGTGGATGACGTCGTCGCCCGTTATAAGACCAGCAAAGGAACCGAGCTGGAAATGACGATGTCCATGCGTTGGCCGGTGCGGAAACCGATACCGGAAGCCCTTATCCGTCGCCGCTACGCTGAACGCCTTTATCCTAACGAACCCATTACGACGGCGACCCGCGTTATTGACACGTTCTTTCCCATTGCCCAGGGCGGTACCGGCTGTATTCCCGGCCCTTTCGGGGCTGGAAAAACCGTTTTGCAAAGCTGCATCGCCCGCTTTTCAACGGTTGACATCGTCATTATCGTCGCCTGCGGTGAACGGGCAGGTGAAGTTGTTGAAACGATTACCGAATATCCTGAAACTAAAGATCCTCGCACCGGCGGTACCTTGATGGATAGAACCATCATTATTTGCAACACGTCATCCATGCCGGTCGCAGCACGCGAAGCCTCCATCTATACCGGTATCACGCTGGGCGAATATTTCCGGCAAATGGGCTATCACGTTTTGCTTATTGCCGATTCCACCTCACGATGGACGCAGGCCATGCGCGAAACATCGGGCCGTATGGAAGAAATACCCGGCGAAGAGGCGTTTCCCGCCTATCTCAATTCTTCGGTTAAAAATGTCTACGAACGCGCAGGCGTTCTACGGTGCACGGATGGGTCTACGGGCAGTTTGACAATGATCGGCACAGTCTCTCCCGCAGGCGGTAACTTTGAAGAACCGGTCACCCAATCCACGTTAGGCACGGTTAAAACGTTTCTCGGATTGTCTGCCGACCGCGCTTACCGGCGCTTTTACCCGGCCATCGACCCGCTTATTTCCTGGTCACGCTATCTCGATCAACTGAGTGCTTGGTTCACCGGAAATCTTGATGTGAACTGGGTGCGCGATGTTAAGTCCATGCAGAACTTGCTGGTGCAGGGAGATGGCATCTATCAGATGATGCAAGTCACTGGCGAAGAAGGCATTACCGAAGAGGACTTTATCATCTGGCAAAAATCCTTGTTACTGGACATAGTCTATCTTCAGCAGGATGCCTTCGATGCGGTTGATGCGTGTATGTCCAGAGAGCGACAGCTTGAAAGTTTCCGGCTACTGAAAGGACTTATCGATGCAGACTATCGGTTCAAGGATAAAGAGGAAGCCAGAGGCTTTTTTACCGAACTGACCAGCCATTACAAAAACTGGAACTATAGCGCCCCCGGCTCGACCGAATTTGACCGTTACCGCAAGGAAATTGTCGATCTGGCAGTCCGGCATGGCTACGTAGAAATGCAGAAAGCCCCTTAAAACAGCCTAGAATTTCCTAAAAAAGCAAAACCACAGAGACACAGAGGCACAGAGTTTCCAATATATTAGCCATCACTCTTTATTCTATGCGCCTCTGCGCCTCTGTGGTGAAAAATAGGTCATAGACCCGATAGTTGTTATTCCTACCTTACTGGAGCCACAAATGATAAAGAAAAAATACATAGACCTTTTTCATGTCAAACCCGGAAAAAAAGTCAAGCTCAAGGACTATGAAACCGGCTGGACCCAGAACAAGGAGTTTGAAGAATTTGGCAAGGACAAATTAAAGGAACGCGCCAATGAAGTTTTGCAACAGAGCCAGACCGATTTGGCCGAGGTGCAGCAACGGCTGTATGCGGATGACCGCTACTCCCTGTTAATTGTTTTTCAGGCGATGGATGCCGCCGGTAAGGACGGCACCATAAAGCACGTCATGTCCGGCGTCAATCCGCAGGGCTGTCAGGTTTTCAGTTTCAAGAAGCCCTCGAGCGAGGATTTGGATCACAATTTTCTCTGGCGCTATATGAAAAACCTGCCGGAAAGAGGCCGTATCGGCATCTTCAACCGCTCTTACTACGAAGATGTGCTCGTGGTTAAAGTCCATCCCGAGCTGCTCCAGAACTTGCCGGATGGAAAAAGGGGCAAGTCCTTCTGGGAAGGTCGCTACGAAGACCTCAATGCCTTTGAGCGTCATCTGGAACGCAACGGTACCAAGATCCTGAAATTTTTCCTGAATATTTCCAAGGACGAACAAAAGAAACGCTTTTTGGAGCGCTTGGAGCGTCCTGAAAAGAATTGGAAATTTTCTTCCTCCGATCTTCCCGAACGAGGATACTGGGATGAATACATGGACGTTTATGAAGACGCGATTAGCGCCACCAGCACTGAATGGGCGCCCTGGTATATTATTCCCGCCGACAACAAATGGGCGATGCGGGCCATCGTTGCCGACATTATCACCACGACCTTGCAGGATCTCGATCTTAAATTTCCTGTAGTGACGGAAGAACAGCTCGCGAAACTGGCAGAAGCGCGTAAAAAGCTTGAAGCCGAATGATACAAATCTATCCTAAAAATACAGATCCGTGTAGTAACAGGGCTTAAGACTGGCCCTAATCAGTAACATAAAGCGAGGGAATAAAAATGAAAAAAGATAATTCCAAAAAACACGCCGAAAAAGACGGCCCCGCCATTAAAATGGCCGAACCGATCGCCGTAGACCGGCGCTCGCGGGCGGATCGCAAGGACGAAGGCAAGTCCTTGCGCCTTGCGTTGCCGTTGGCCAGCCACGCGCAGTGGCAGGCTCCGGCTAACCGTCGCGATCCTATCGAGCTGTTGATTGAATCCAGTATCGGTCGGGTGCCCGAACTACTGCCGATTCGCTATGGTCGGATGATGCAATCGCCGTTCACTTTCTACCGGGGCACGGCGGCGCTGATGGCTGCCGATCTGGCGACCTTGCCGACCACCGGCATCCGGGTGCAAGCCTGCGGCGATTGCCATTTGGTCAACTTCGGCGGCTTCGGCACACCGGAACGGCGGCAGGTTTTCGCTATTAACGACTTCGATGAAACCCTGCCCGCGCCCTGGGAGTGGGACGTCAAACGCCTAGCCGCTAGCTTTGTGGTGGCCGGACGTTCCAACAGCTACAGCGCCGACGAGGCCCGCGAGGCGGCGCAGACTTGCGTACGCAGCTACCGCGAGCGCATGCGGGAATTTTCCAAGATGGGAGTGCTCGATGTCTGGTATTCCAATATCGACCTGGAAGAGGCTATCGAAACGGTCGAGGATGAAACCGCCAGGGAGCGCGGCAAAAAGCGTATGGCCAAAGCCCGCGACCGTGATGTGATGGATGAGGATTTTCCCGAGATGGTTACCTTCGAGGGCGGTGTCCATCGCATACGCGACAATCCGCCGCTGATCTTTCATACCCAGGGCGAGGAAGCGGCGGTACTCGAAGCGCGCGTGCGCGAGGCGTTTGATGACTACCGCGCCACGTTGCCGGAAGATAGGCGGCTATTGCTCGACCG
>PMJA01000329.1 GCA_003158415.1 Methylobacter sp. | reverse complement strand
CTAAACCGACTTCAAAGCCACATAATTGCATAAGGATTCTCTTTTTTATTTGAACAGGATAACTTTTCTATATCAACATCAATCAGCTGATTATTTTCAACGCGAGCAATTGCCGCTAAAAGCCGTATTTTATTCGCCGGGTTGCTTAATAAATAAGCGGTTTCATTTTCACTTACCACAAACTTATCCCTTAAAGAGTCGTGAAAATTGCCATTCGTTTTCATTTGTACACCTCTTTTCGATGCCCGATTTCAACAACGAGGATAATCAATTTCCCAAGTCATTCGCTTGCTTTATTTGCTCCAATGACCAGCTTTCACCGCTAGCAAGATATTCCGCATAAGATCTGTCGGCGCGTTTAATGCTTTGTTGTTCTTCTTGATAATCGTGAATAAAAAATTCAATCAATTGTTGTATAGTCCGGTTTGTTTGCGTGGCAATTTCTTGTAAGTTTTGTTCTGTTTGTTGATTTAGAGTAATCATTAGATTTTTTTCCTCTTGCTAACTGTTCACGAATAGTCGTCAATCTGCATGCGCCCTTCCTTCTTTGGGCTTGCTGCTCAAGTTAAATATTACGCTTAGCTTTTTAATGACTCAATTTTTATAATCACTATCGCCGAAATTACAACTCAATCTTTTCAGGAAAATTCGGCACTAATACCGAACGTATTAACGGCTGCTGCGCGTTAAAAAAACTCATGTCGCCGTTTTCGTTACACATCCACACTTCTATGGCTCCGGCTTCAAAATAGAGCTGTCTTTTTTCCGCCATCTCTTTCTTTGTATTACTGGAAGAAATGACCTCAACACAGATTTCCGGGGCAATTGACGCTTCGGATTCATCCTTGATTCTTGACAATACATCTAATGACGCCCATGCAACATCGGCAACTTTGGTGCCTTTGCGGGTTTTAATAGCGCATTCGGGCAGCGTTTTACCATTCTTCAATAAAGAGCGCAGTAAAAATTCTATTTCACCTTGTAAAATGGAATGGTAAATTTTGACAGGACTCATAATAACCTTACCCAACTCATCCAGTTCAATTTTAAACGGTAAATCTTTTAAGCTGGGATGTTCGCACACTTCTTGCCAGTTCATAGTAGTTCACCTCTCAAAAACGCACTGACATCGTCATTAACTACGCGCTCATAAATCTCGTTAACCGACAGCGTCAAATCTATTGCGGCAAACGTTATGTCATCGCCCATAAAATAATGCTCCGACACCCAACCTTCGCTACGGCGACAGACTTCCACATCGACGATGTCCTGCTCGATCAACACGTATTCCTGCAAACTGGGCAAGGATTGATAAAGCCGCCGCTTGGTAGTTTCGTCTTTGCGGCGAGTCGATTTTGATAACACTTCGACAATAATTAACGGCTTTTCAGTGTAATAGCTATCCTCTGTATCATCCTGACATGCCACGATCACATCGGGATAGAAAAAGGCCAGATCGCCGATTCTTATTTTTATGTCGGAGGCAAATGTGTCACACGGCGTATTTTTTAAATGCTCGCTGAAGTTTCTTACCACATTGGTAATAATGCGCTGGTGATTTTTACTCGCGCCCGCCATGGCATAAACCTGTCCTTCCAGGTATTCATGCTTGGTGTCGCTGCTTAACTCGCCTTGCAGGTAATCAGCGACGCTAATAAAATCACTGGGCCGTGGCGATAACATCGGTTTTTTTATGTAACGCTGCGGCGGCGACAAAACCGGAAAACAACGGATGCCCCTTGCGCGGCGTCGATGTAAATTCCGGGTGGAACTGGCAGGCTAAAAACCACGGATGATCGGCTAATTCGATGACTTCAACCAGACGACCGTCGATAGACTTGCCGGAAAAGCGCATGCCGGCCTGTTCCAGTTTTTCAAAATACTGGTTATTGAATTCATAACGGTGGCGATGGCGTTCGGTAATCACATCTTTCTGGTACAGCGAAAAAGCCAACGAGTCGGATTGCAGTCGGCATTGCTGTCCGCCCAAGCGCATGGAGCCGCCTAAATCGGAGTTTTCATCACGGGTTTCCAACTGGCCGCTTTCTGCCGTCCATTCGGTAATCAAACCGATGACCGGATGTGGCGATTTAGGCAAAAACTCCGTGCTGTGCGCGCCTTCCAGGCCTGCCACATCGCGGGCAAACTCAATGACCGCCACCTGCATGCCTAAACAAATGCCCAGATAAGGGATTTTGTTTTCGCGGGCATAACGCACGGTGGCAATCTTGCCTTCCACTCCGCGCTCGCCGAAACCGCCGGGCACTAAAATCGCATCGACCTCTTTCAGCCTCGCGACGCCTTCGTCCTCAATGGTTTCCGAATCGATATAGTTAAGATTGACCTTGGTGCGGGTGCGTATGCCGGCATGAATCAAGGCTTCATTCAGCGACTTGTAAGCGTCGGGATGATCGACATACTTGCCGACGATGGCGATGGTCACTTCATTAACCGGGTGCATCAGCGCTTCAATAACGGCTTTCCATTCGGTTAAGTCGGCGGGCGGCACATCCAGTCGCAACTTATTGACCACGATATCGTCCAGGCCTTGTTCATGCAGCAACAGCGGTATGCGATAAATGGAGTCGGCGTCGACGGCGGAAATAACCGCTTTTTCTTCAACATTGGTGAATAAGGCAATTTTACGGCGCTCGGCTATCGGCACCGGGCGCTCGGAACGGCAAATCAGGATGTCAGGCTGTATGCCTATGGTGCGCAGTTCCTTGACGGAATGCTGGGTAGGCTTGGTTTTTATCTCACCGGCCGAACGGATATAAGGCACCAGCGTTAAGTGAATAAACAGCGACCTATCGACGCCCAAGTCGAAACGCATTTGCCGTATGGCTTCCAGAAATGGCAGCGATTCAATATCGCCGACCGTGCCGCCGACTTCGATTAAGGCGACATCCACGTCGCTGTCAGCGCTAAGATAAATCCGACGCTTAATTTCATCGGTAATATGTGGAATCACCTGAACGGTGGCGCCTAAATATTCGCCTTTACGCTCCCGGCGCAAGACGCTGTCGTAAACCTGGCCGGTGGTGAAGTTATTCTTTTTGGCCATCGTGGCCTTAAGAAAGCGCTCATAATGACCTAAATCCAGGTCGGTTTCAGCGCCGTCTTCAGTGACAAATACCTCGCCGTGCTGGAAAGGACTCATAGTGCCGGGATCAAGATTGATATAAGGATCCAGCTTGGTCATAGTGACTTTGAGACCGCGAGCCTCAAGTATAGCGGCAAGCGACGATGCTGCAATGCCCTTGCCCAGCGATGAAACAACACCGCCGGTAATGAAAATGTATTTTGTCATTGAGATGGTATGGAGTTTCAGAGGATAACTGCTAACAGTTTAAGTAAAATCCTGTTCATTTTAATCGACTATGCGCTTGTCGTCATTGTCTTTATTCAGAGAAAACGTGAAAGGCGTTTGGAGCAGGGTCTATTTAATAGGCTGGATGCGGGTTGTGCGCGTACTTTAGGCTTAAGCCCTGTAGGTCGGGCGCATCTTTTCGTGCCCGACATTCCACGTTAAAGTATGTTGATAACGTCGGGTAAATCCGTCGATGTTTCGATTCCAACCGCCGGAATATTGGGCAACGATAAAGCCGTTGCCCAACCTTACATTTGGATTTTTTGCAAAGTCAAACGAATACAGTCCTGGTTTTCGGCACTATAAAACTCCGCACTAACCCACAAATCGCCGACGGCGGCGAGCTTATCATCCAGATAAATTAAGGGCATAGATTCCCTTTCCCAGGGCGGTATACCGGCTTCCTGAAACAATTTTTTCAGGGCATGACGGCCTGTACGCCCCGGCAGGCGGATTTTTTCGCCGCCAGTGCGGGCTGTTACCTTAATAGTGGCATTTTGCCATTGCTCGCGGCTTATTCCCGCCGAGGACGGTATACAAGACAAGCTTTGCCGGTCGGATACTTTTAGTGTGGTTTGCCCAGCGGGCCAGAGTGTTTCTCGCACACTGTCCGGCGCAATGGATTTCAGGCAATACAATCGATCACGATAACGGCGCACATTATAAGCTTGCCCGAAAAGCACCGGATCGCTGTCGTCCCTGGCGGCCAGGACTTCGGATTGCACGCGTTCGACAAAGGCCAGCGCTGGCATTTTTAAACCCAGTGCTTGAAACCATTGCCGGATCACCAGTTGCTGTTGGGGTATTTCGTAAGACGTTAACCGGTTGATGCTCAGTGTTTGATCGGCGGCATTAAAAACATGATGGAATAAATTTTCGGCCAATTCCGAGATTATCGCCTGGGCATCGGCGCAATGGCGCGCCGAACGAGCGACGGTTTTGTCGCAAGCAGGCCAGCGCTGTTTTAATAAGGGCAATACCGCGTTGCGCAAAAAATTGCGGTCATAATCATGGCGGAGGTTGCTGGGGTCTTCCACCCAGCTAAAGCCCTGTGTTCGGGCATAAGCGTCTATGGCAGGCTTTGCAACATTAAGCAACGGCCTCAGCATCACTCCCCGGCCGAAAGCCATGCGCTCCGGCATGGCCGATAAGCCGCGCAAACCGCCGCCCCTGAACAATTGCAACAACACCGTTTCCAGTTGATCGTCCCTGTGTTGCGCCACCAGTAGGGCATCGTCAGCGCCGACAAGTAATTTTAACGCGGTGTAGCGCGCATTCCTGGCGGCTTCTTCAGGGCTTTCGCCTGGGTCGGCAACAGCATTAACCCGCAACAGAATAAACCCTACCCCTAAGCTTTCCGCCGTTTTTTGGCAATGACTAGCCCAGGATTCGGCTTCCGCCTGCAAGCCGTGATGCACATAAACAGCGGTGATTTTATCTTTAAGTCCAGGCATGGACGCGCACAAATGCAGCAATACATGGGAATCCACGCCGCCGCTGTAGCCTATATAAATATGCTTAGGGTTATGGCAGCGGGTTAATGCGGACTCTATAATCTGCGCTGTAAGCGGTTCTGTCATTTAAAGAACATAGCTGGTTTGCATATTTTTATTCACCACAAAGCCTGTCCTGAGCGCAGTCGAAGGGACACGAAGAAAAACCAAAGTAAAACCTTCGTGCTCTTCGTGTCTCCGTGGTGTTATATATTTATTTTTTAAATAAATCTTTAATCACAGGCCAACCATGCTTTAGCCATAGTTCGGTTGCAAAAGCGGCGGCAGGCTTAATCTGACTCGCCAGCGTCTTGA
>PMJA01000306.1 GCA_003158415.1 Methylobacter sp. | reverse complement strand
GACTCCATAGCCACTGGCAATGAATTTTCTCGCCGTCGCTTCTCCAATGCCGGAAGAGGCACCGGTAACGATTGCGACGCGCGAATAGCCATGGGATAGGTTAGTTTTTTCAGAGGTCATAAAATTTTTCCTTCGTTATATAGGTTAACCAAAGCTGGATCATTGTAATTTTCACAACCTATTGGGCAATCTTAACAAATCAAACACCACCTTAGCAAAACCGGCGGCTTTTTTAGGATCGGATAAGAGCTGCATCATCTGATTTTGATGCGCTTCACTGCTATCCATAACGGCATCATCAACGGCTTTGCTAAAATCTCCCAACATCGCCTGCTCAGTAGAGTTGTTGGCAATTTGCTTCATCACTAAGGCATTTTCACTGATTTTATCTCTGATGGTATGGGCGTAATTGACTAGGTCTTTTTCCGTCAGATGGTCGGTAATAAAAAGCTCATTCAAACGGCTGATAATCTGTGAAATCAATTCTTCATGCTTATCTTTTGCTTTTGCCGTACCCAAGCCTTCGCCGGGTTCAAGTTTATAGTCGGCTGAATCTTCTTTTAATTTCAAATCCTGCTGGCGCATGATGGACAGTCGGTAATGGCTGAGTACCACGCTGCTTAAGTCTATCCCTTCTTCCTCCAGCAACGTTTCACGCAGCATAGGTCTCAGGTTCCGTGCATACAGGCTGAATTTTTCCAAGGCCTTATCGTCGTAATCAACAATCTGCGACATAAATTCATAAAAGCGTACAAAGGTGCCTAAGTCCTTTTTAAAGATTTCCAAAGAGTCTTTTTCTTTTTTGCATTCCTTGAAGCTATTTTCCGCATTGGCCATTAACACCGCATCGGCAGTCTTCTTGGTGCGATCAAACATGTCTTTGGCTTGCTTATAGGCATCAATGGCTGATTGGTATCGTTTCTGCCAGCGCTCTACAGCAGGTTTACAAATATTGGCAATGGCCGCATTGCTTTTGCTCTTTACAAAAAATGCCTCGCAAAACTGTTCGACTTCTTGCCAGCTAAAAATACCGGCCGCACGCAGTTTATCGAATAGATCAAAGATTAAATCAGGATCAGACACATCGGCCAGTTCAGCGGTTTGGTAATAAGGCTGAAAGGCATTAAGTATATCGTCCGGCTCATTAAAAAAGTCCAATACAAACGTGCCCATTTCGGCTTTACCTGGATAGGTACGATTCAACCGAGACAGGGTTTGCACGCACTCTACGCCACCCAGCTTTTTATCCACATACATGGCGCAGAGTTTGGGTTGGTCAAAACCGGTCTGGAATTTATTGGCAACAATCAGTACCTGGTAATCATCCGAGTCAAAGGCTTTGCGCAGGTCACGGCCTTTAAGGTTTGGATTCATGTTGCTTTCGGTAAATTTTTCGCCCAGCAAGCCTTCACAGCTTGGGTCTTTATCGCTAAACTCCACCTCTCCGGAGAACGCCACCAGCGCATGAATGTTTTGGTAGCCTTGGGCCACAATGTATTTGTCAAAGCCCTGTTTGTAGCGCACGGCTTCTTTGCGCGAGCTGGTTACGACCATAGCCTTGGCTTGACCGCCTAACAGCCCCATTATGTTGGCTTTAAAATGCTCAACAATCACCTGCACTTTTTGGGAGATATTATAATCATGCAGGCGCACCCACTGATTGAGTTTCACCTTGGCCCGCTTGCTTTCAACTTCCTGGTCAGTGCCCTGAATTTTTAACGCCAGATTATAGGCCACTTTATAGTTGGTGTAGTTTTTTAACACGTCCAGAATAAAGCCTTCTTCAATGGCTTGGCGCATGCTGTACACATGGTAGGCTTCAGGCAGGTTGGTTTTTGACGGCGCCTCATCAGGATTGGGCAGACGGCCAAATAGCTCCAGGGTTTTGGTTTTTGGCGTTGCGGTAAACGCAAAATAACTGACATTTGCAGACGTGCGGCGTGAGGCGACCACGGCATCGAAAACATCCTCAGCGTCAATTTCTTCCTCATCCTCCTCTTTGGCATCCATCATCAACACTTCTTTTAATTGACGCGCGGTGGAACCGGTTTGTGACGAATGCGCCTCATCGGCAATAATGGCGTAGCGCCGTTCCTTCAAGCTGACGCTGTTCTCAATCGCTCGCAATACATAGGGAAAGGTTTGAATGGTGACGATAATAATCGGCTGCGAATTTTCCAGCGCGGCGGCCAGTTTCTCGGATTTTGAACCCTCGCCTTCTTTGTTATTGATGCGCCCCACCACGCCATCCACATGCTCAAATTGATAGATGGTATCTTGCAATTGGTCATCCAATACCGTTCGGTCGGTCACGATAATCACCGAATCGAATTGCTTGTTGCCGTTTTGACCATAGATTGACGATAGCTGATGGGCTACCCAGGCAATAGAATTGGACTTACCTGAACCGGCGCTGTGTTGTATTAGGTATTTGTGGCCTGGGCCTTCTGTACGTGCAGCGGCGACCAGTTTGGTGACGACATCCCATTGGTGATAACGGGGAAATATGAGCGCTTCTTTTTTGTACTTGCGGCCTTCCCAGTCTTCTTTTTCTTCAATCTGCAAATGCACAAAGCGGGCAAGAATAGTGAGCAGGTTGTCCGGCAGCAATACTTCATTCCATAAATAATCGGTGGCGTATTGGTTAATGTCTTCAGGCACATCGTTACCTGAACCGCCTTCTTTTGTGCCTTTGTTAAACGGCAAAAAATAAGTTTCTTNNGTTTTATATTGCTTGATGGCATTGTGTACGGCCTGTTTAAATTCCGACTTTAGCTCTAAGGTCGCTACCGGCAAGCCATTGACAAACAACACCAGATCAATGCGCCAGGCTTTGGCTTTTGCGCCTGTTTCGGTCAAGTGCGCTTCGGTAGCCCAAGGGCTGTACACCAATTCCGGCACGACCCGGCAGCGGTTTTTTTGGTAACGCGCCAAAGTCTCCGGGTTTAGCTCATGTTCAGGCTTAAACTGGCACAAACTAAAGCGCGTACCCCGGTCACGCAGTTCATGACGCAACACGCCCAAGGTGCCAAAGGTGCGCATCGCTTTGTTGGCGGCATTAGGATCGGCTTTATTGAGTTGGGTGGCAACACGCTCCAAAAACTTTTCTTCCGTATTTTTCGGATAAAGCGCGCAAAACTTTTGCCACTGGGCATCTTGAGTCTCTTGCACAAAACCCAACAAGTCTTCTGGATACAAGGCCAGTTCACGGTTGTAGTTTTCCGGCTTGCCTAGCAACCAGCCATTGGCGACTAAATGATTGATCATGTCGTTTTGAAAGGGCAATTCGTTGGCTTTGTTATTTGAGTTCATAACAAATCCAAGGCCTGCCGCCATTCCAAAAATAGCTTATCTATAATGCCGTAATGCTTTTTAGTGACCACCGCTTGCACAATACCGTCGTTAATATCCAAGTAATCATGCACCAGCACGTTACGGAAACCGACAATCTTTAACAGCTCTTCATGTTGCTGAACGGTTAAATCACCGCGACTTTTTAACTCGTCCAAGGCTTCGCGTGATTGACTGACGGATAAGTTATATTTTTGCTGAA
>PMJA01000090.1 GCA_003158415.1 Methylobacter sp. | reverse complement strand
ACATCCTGACCTTCGCTAAAAGCCTTGAGCAAACCGACATCGGCGGACAAATGCGCCATGATGCGCAATTCGATTTGCGAATAATCCGCCGCTACGATTTTATAACCCGCCGGGACGATAAATGCCTGCCGGATTTTACGGCCTTCTTCGCTGCGGATAGGAATGTTTTGCAGATTGGGATCGGATGACGACAGCCTGCCGGTGGCGGCTACCGCTTGATGATAAGACGTGTGTATGCGGCCAGTGCGGTCGTCAACCTGTTGCGGCAGTTTGTCGGTATAGGTCGATTTCAGTTTGCTTAAGCTGCGGTAATCGAGTATCAGCTTGGGCAAAGGATAGTCGATAGCCAATTCCTGTAATACCGACTCTTCGGTGGACGGCTGGCCCTTAGGCGTTTTCTTTAATACCGGCAGTTTTTGCTGGTCGTAAAGAATCTCCTGAATTTGTTTGGGCGAGCCTAAATTAAAAACCCGCCCGGCAAGATCATGCGCCTGTTGTTCCAGGGCGATGATATGACCGGCCAGCTCCAGGCTTTGCTGCGCCAGCATGCCGGTATCGATTAAAACGCCATTGCTTTCAATACCAACCAACACGCTGATCAGCGGGATTTCTATGTCCGTATACAAAGCCAGCAAGCTGGGACTTTGCCGCAATTTAGCCATCAGCACCCGATGCAAGCGCAAGGTAATATCCGCATCCTCTGCCGCATAAGGCGCGGCTTGTTCCAATGATACTTCCTGAAACGGGATTTGTTTTGCACCCTTACCGGCCACATCCTCATAATGAATGGTCGTAATGCCCAGATATTCTTGAGCCAAATCATCCATATTATGCTTGGTTGCCGTGCTGTTTACTATGTATGATTCCAGCATGGTGTCGTGGGCAATGCCGCGTAGAACGATGCCGTGATTCGCCAACACATGGGCGTCATATTTGAGGTTTTGCCCCAACTTGGCTTTGTGCGGATTTTCCAATAGCGGGCGTAGCTGCTCCAGAACATCGGAGCGGTTTAGTTGATCGGGCGCGCCCGGATAATCATGGGCTAAGGGTATGTATGCCGCTGTGCCGGGCGTTACCGCAAAAGATACGCCAACTATCTGGGCTTTGCTGTAATCCAGACTGGTCGTTTCCGTGTCGAAAGCAAACAGCTCGGCCTGCTCCAGGCGCGACAGCCATTGCTTGAATTGCTGGTCGGTCAGTATGGTTTCATAGTGGGACGTGATGCTGGCGGGCTTGTCGTCAACGATGACAGCTTCTACATGATTATCCAGCGTCTTCAACCACGATAAAAATCCCAGCTCGGCTACTTGGCTTTTCAGATCCGCCCTATCAACAGGGCGGCGTTTTAAATCGTCCATGCCGTAAGGCAAATTTAGATCGCATTTGATCGTGGTCAGCTGTTTGGATAAGGGCAGCATAGCGAGACTGGCACGCAGATTTTCGCCGATTTTTCCGGTAATTTTATCGGCATTAGCGACCAGATTTTCCAGGGTTTGATATTGTTCCAGCCATTTGGCCGCCGTTTTGGGGCCTACTTTAGGCACGCCGGGAATGTTGTCGCTGCTGTCGCCCATCAAGGCCAGATAATCGATAATCTGTTCCGGCTTGACGCCGAACTTGTCGATTACCCCCTGAATATCCATGCGCGTATTGGTCATGGTGTTTTCCAGGGTGATCCGGCCGGTGACCAGTTGCGCCATATCCTTATCGCCGGTGGAAATAACCACATTAAAACCTTGTTCGGCGGCATGTTGCGCCAAAGCGCCCAATACATCATCCGCTTCTACATCAGGCTCCATAATTAACGGCAGCCCCATCGCCTGGATCAACCGATGCAAAGGCTCTATCTGCACGCGTAAATCGTCGGGCATAGGCGGCCTGTGCGCCTTATATTGATCATAAAGATCGTTACGGAAGGTTTTGCCCGGCGCGTCAAAAACCACGGTGACGTATTCGCTTTGATAATCTGCAATCAGTTTGCGCAGCATATTGGATACGCCGTAGATGGCATTGGTGGGTTCGCCTTGAGGATTGGTCAAGGGCGGTATCGCATGGTAAGCGCGGAATAAAAAGGAAGAACCGTCTACCAGAATCAGGCGTTTTGGGGTTTGTTGTGGCATAGGATTAAGGTATAAGGTTAAAGGTGAGAACAAAGCAAAGTCCACGAAAGGCACGAAAATAGTAGTCGAAAGGGTATATTTTGAGAACTTTCGTGCTTTTCGTGTCTTTCGTGGACAATCTTTTTGGTGTATTAATTATTGGGAATTGCCTAAGCCTATGCTACATCAAGTTTTGCGCTTAACCTCCACGATATTCGGTAGACAATTTATTTTACTCAGCACCTGACTTAATTGATCGGTATTTTCTATTTGAATCGTCAAATTTAAAACGGCTGATAAGTCGGACTGTGTATCCAGCGCCGCGTTAAAAATATGAATCTTGGCCTGGGCTAAAATCTGCGACACATTCTTGAGCAAATTCTGGGCGTTAAAGGCGTGTATTACAATCGGCACGGCATGGCTGGCTTTTTTCTCGCCCCACGTCACCGAAATCAGCTGAGCCTGTTTTTCCAGGCTCAGCTCTTTGATGTTTTTACAATCGGCGCGGTGTACGATAATGCCTTTAAGGTGAGAAATATAACCGATAATGTCATCGCCCACTACCGGCGTACAGCAAAGGGCAAACGACGTTTGCACATTATCGATGCCCGCCACCGACACCACCGATTTTGCCGCAGACTTTTTCAGTTTGGCGTTAACCGGCGCGTCTTCCAGTTCCGGTATTTTTAAAAATCCGGCCAGCTGACGGCTGTTAATATCGCTGCGACCGATGGCTTCCAGCAGGGTGTCGGTATCATGTTGTTTAAAATAGCTCAGCATGTCGACCATATTCAGCACTTTTATACCCAGTCGCTGACTTTCCTTGTCCAGTATGGCCTTGCCCCGAACTATATTTTCCGTTTGTTGCTGATTTCTAAACCAGCTTTTCACCTTGCTGATGGCGCGCGATGATTTTAAATAGCCCAAGTTCGGGTCTATCCAATTATGATTGGGCACACTCTCTTTAGCGGTGAGAATTTCCACCTGCTCGCCTGATTTTAGGCGATAGGTCAGCGGTACGATCCTGCCGTTGATTTTCGCGCCCCGGCAACGGTGACCGATTTCGGTATGCACGGCGTAGGCAAAATCCAGCGGCGTCGAGCCTTTGACCAGGTCAATCAATTTACCGGCGGGCGTTAACACATAAACCCGGTCGTTAAATAATTCGCTGCGAAAATCATCGCCCAGCGCGTCATCGCCTTGCTTTTCTTCCAGCAGCTTGCGCAAGGTGGCGACGCTTTTTTCCATCGCAGCCGTCTGTTTACCGCCTTCTTTGTACGACCAGTGCGCGGCGACGCCGAGTTC
>PMJA01000021.1 GCA_003158415.1 Methylobacter sp. | reverse complement strand
AAGCTGAACAAGTCGGCTTGTGGTTTTCCCCCATTGGGCTGTTCAACATTAAGTATCGGTTCGTAAAGTTTTAACGGGAAGCATTGGTTTTTAGAAATTGTTTCATAATCAGGTAAGGCATCGGTAATAAATGCGCAAAAATCTTTCGTTGCCCCTCGTCCAGTTGTACAAATTACCCGATTTTTAACCAAAGAATTTGGGATAATGCGGGGTAGTTTATAAATATACTCGTTAAAATTTTTATCAAAATATAGCCATTGTTTTGAAAATGGCCGATACAGAGAGTTCACCATTAATGATGGTATAAATACCCCTTCTTTTCCCAATTGTAGTCGTTTTTTTAGTCCACGACTCCAGCTCAATTTTGTAGAATCAGCATTGATAAAATTATCAACATTGGGATATTTATCCCGGCTAAGCTCATTACATGCTAACTTGTAACGATCAACTTCTTGGTTATAAAAAGCAGTCATTCTAAGTATATTGTCAGTTAGTATTTTCTTTGAAAAGTTATAACACCAAGCATCTCGACTTGTAGTTAAGCCAAGGCAATAATCTTCAAAAATCATCAGTGCATTTTTATCTGTTTTATCCCCTAAACTTATAAACTCACTAAAGCTATCATTTCGTTGATTTAACCAATCATTGTGCTGATCTGGTGTAACAGCTTGCCAACCATCCACTGCCGTAATGCCGTTAATGCTTTTTAGGACGCTGATTTTTTCCAGTTTTTGTTCTTGGCTTAAATAATCGCCAATATCGTGCAGGTAGATTTTGCCATTTTCTGCGGCGTTTGGATTTTTGATAAAAATAGTGATAGCAATAGGAGCGCGGCTACCACTACCAAAAATCTTACCGCCTTCTTTTCGTGATAATTCGCCTGATGTCCGTTGATTGCCACGCAAATGAAAAATATAGATACTGCTAAACTCATCGGCTAAACATTTACGCAAGCCGTCCATTGAGTTGGCATCTACAAAACTGGCATTTGTGACAAAACCAATAATGCCGCTATCACCCACGCGGTCACTTGCCCAACGAATCGCACGAATATATGAGTCCATAAGATTTCGTGTATTTCCTGCCTTCGAGTATGCGGCATAAGTTGAGCGGATTTTGTTATCCAAGGATTCATAGCCAACATTGGCATTATTATCATTGGCACTTTCTTGTCCTGCCGAATACGGCGGATTGCCAATAAAAACGCGAATATCCAGGGCTTTTTGCTTACTGCGCCGTGCGTGGTTATCCACTAGCATCTGACTGACTAAATCCTCTTTTTCATACAATTGGAAAGTGTCGGTTAAGCAAATGCCATTGAAGGGTTGATACTCACCGCCCACCCTATCGTGATAAACCGCCTCGATGTTGATGGCGGCAATATAGTAGGCCAGCAAAACGATTTCGTTGGCGTGGATCTCGTTTTTATATTTGTAGGCCAGTTGTTCGGGGCTGATTAAACCGCTTTGCAGCAAGCGGGTAATAAAAGTGCCTGTGCCGGTAAACGGGTCAATGATGTGGACGTGTTCATCACCCAAGGTCTGCCCGAACTCGTTTTGTAGCGCGTCATTGACGCTGTGGATAATAAAATCGACTACTTCAACCGGCGTATAAACTATCCCTAAGCGTTCGGTCATGCGCGGAAAAGCATTGCGGAAAAACTTATCGTATAGCTCCACGACAATCTTTTGCTTGCCCGCTGCGTTGTCGATCCCTTCGGCGCGTATTCTGACGCTGTCATAGAAGCGTAGCAGGGTGTCGGCTTCCTTGTTGATATGATGCTCCTGCAATTTATCCAAAATCTCCTGCATGGCTATCGACATCGGGTTATGACTGGCAAAACTGTAATCTTGAAACAGGGCGTCAAATACGGGTTTGGTAATAAGATGCTGCGCCAGCATTTCGATCACTTCACCGTCGGTAATGGCGTTATTGAGGTCGTCGCGTAATTCCCCGGCAAAGGCATTAAAGGCGGCAATTTCGACGGTGTTGTCGGGCGTGTCTAAAATGGCTTGAATNNGTGTTTTCAGGCGTGTCTAAAATGGCTTGAATCCGCGTGATATGGGTGCGGGCTATTTTGGCAATATCATTTGCCCAGTCTTCCCAGTGGTTACGGTTGCCGCATTTGGTCACCACTTTGGCATAAATGGCGCGTTGGATGTCGTCCACTTCAAAGGTATCAACCAGGTCGGTTTGTGCCACGTTGTATTTAGGTTGTTTTTCACCAATGCCAAACTTGCCTTTACCCGTGGGTTTTGGCTGGCTGGGTTTTTTGACTTTCTTACTGATTTTATCGGTAATGGCGATTATTTCCATTTTTGACGTGTCTTTACCGATCAAGTCCAGTTTGTTAATCATGGCATCAAAGCGGTCATCATGTGAGCGTAAGGCTTGCAGCACTTGCCAGACGACTTTATAAGTTTTGTTGTCATTGAGGGCTTGGTGGGGTTCTACACCGGCGGGGATAACGACGGGTAAAATCACATAACCGCGCGTTTTTCCGTCGGCTTTACGCATCACACGCCCCACCGATTGCACCTCATCCACCTGTGAATTGCGCGGCGTTATATTCAACACGGCATCCTAGGCGGGCACATCGACTCCTTCGGACAAA
>PMJA01000278.1:7062-7213 GCA_003158415.1 Methylobacter sp. | reverse complement strand
TTTATTTGAGATGTTTTATAATGAGAAGCTGATATTCTATTACGGTTAACTGATCCTGTGCTGATTGAGTTACAAATTTTTTTTAAAAACCCTGAGACCTTATGTTCAAACCCTCTGCCATTACCTTGGCATTAAGCCTTACGCTCTTGCC
>PMJA01000278.1:0-7007 GCA_003158415.1 Methylobacter sp. | reverse complement strand
AGAATTCGGCGAAGAATTTTTCAGAAGCCTGCACTCCCAGATTACTATTAATCAGGATGCCGAAATTCAGGAGTATATTCAATCCATAGGCCGAAAACTGGCCGCCAACAGCGATGCGCCGGGGCATCCGTTCCATTTTTTTGTAGTTATGGAAAATGACATCAACGCTTTTGCAGGCCCCGGCGGTTATATCGGCGTTAATTCAGGATTAATTTTAATGACCGAAGCCGAAAGCGAATTGGCCTCGGTAATGGCCCACGAAATTTCCCATGTCACCCAGCGGCATTTATTCCGTGCCGCAGAAGCCGCCGGTCGCTTATCGATACCTACCGCTGCAGGCATGCTGGCCGCCATTTTATTAGGCACCCGCTCTGCGGCCATGGGTCAGGCCGCCATCATGGCCATTATGGGCGGCAGCATACAATTTCAGATTAATTTTACCCGCGAAAATGAAGCTGAGGCTGACCGTGTCGGCATGCAAACCCTGGCGACCTCTCATTATGATCCGCGCAGCATGCCGACCTTCTTTGAACGCTTGCAGCAGGCGACCCGTTTTTCCGGACAGGGTGTTCCCGAATTTTTAAGAACTCACCCAGTTACCGAATCGCGTATTTCCGACACCCGTGGACGCGCCGAAACCTACCCTTATAAACAATATCCCGATTCGCTGGACTATCAATTAACCAAGGCAAAAATCCGGGTTTTAACCGTCACCGATACCGCTACGGTACAAGACTATTTTCAAACCCGGTTAACACGAGGCACTGCCGAACAGCGCGCCGTCGCCCGTTACGGCCTGGGCTTGATGGCGCTTAAGGCGGAAAAATACAAAGAAGCCGAAACTATTTTTCAGGCATTGGCGCACGAATACCCGAATCAACCCCAATACGTCACCGGGCTTGCCCGCACGGCACTCGACGCCAGAAACTTTAATCTGGCTGCCGCCCGCTATAAAAAACTGACCGAACAATTTCCTGACAATACCGCCATTAAACTGGAATACATCAACGCCTTATTAAAAGACGATAAAACCGAGCTGGCCCGAAAAAACTTAGTCGCATTAAACCCTGACCCGCAACAACTGCCTACTTACTCGGAATTATTGGCGGAAACCTACAATAAATTGAACCAACCCGCCGAATCGCATCGCTATCTTGCGGAATATTATTTTTCCATGGGGCAAACCAGAGATGCTATTATGCAGATACGACTGGCCCAGGAATCCAAAGGACTCAATTTTCAGCTAGCATCAATCCTGAACGAACGGCTCAATTTTTTCCAGAATCAGGAACAGGAAGCCAAGGCTAACCGGTAAGTATTGGGCGGTAAAACATCAATTGATTAGCCAGATTATGCAGGTGCAGGTTTCCTCTAGCGGAAACCGTTAAAATCCAATTGGACGATTCCTCCCCCCAAAACCGCAACCTATAACACTACCCGCCCACCGTAACGCTGATCACATCGCTCCACTTCCCGACTTGCTCGTCATGCAAGCGATAGATGGCTTTGTATTTCCATACCGCGCTAGTGGCGGGTAACGGTGGTGTTCGGCAATCCCGGAATGGCGACTACAGAGCGTTAATCTATTTTCAACACCTTGGCGCCACGTATTTTCCCCGTCTTCAACTCGCACAATGCCTCGTTTGCCTGCTCCAAGGCAAATACCTGAACTTCGGGCTTAAGCGCCATGTCAGCCGCCAGGCTCAAAAATTCCTTTACATCGCTACGGGTAATATTGGCGACGCTCTTTATTTCCTTTTCCTGCCACAGGTGTAGTGGATAATCCAGCTTGAGCAGGCTGTGCAGATCGCCTTCCTTGCGGATCGCATTAATCACCAGTCTGCCGCCGGATTCCAGATTCGCCAACGCCTCAACGATGGGCTCCCATGCGGGCGTCGTATCAATGATGCTGTCCAGTTTATACGGCGCAGCTTCCGTGGTATCGCCCGCCCAGACAGCGCCCAGTTCCAGAGCAAACGCCCGCTCCTCGGCGCTACGGGCGAAAACATAAACTTCGGTATCGGGATATCTGTGTTTGACCATCTTTAAAACCAGATGCGCCGAGGCGCCAAAACCTGTCAAGCCCAGACGTTGCCCGTCTTTCAGGTTCGTTAACCGTAACGACCGGTAACCGATAGCACCGGCGCAAAGCAAAGGCGCGGCTTGTATGTCGGAAAACACCGATGGAATGGCATAAGCGAAACTTTCTGCAACAGTCATATACTGGGCATAGCCGCCATTGGCGTCGCGACCGGTAGCCTCGAAAGCCGGACACAGGTTTTCATTGCCCGCCAAACAGAATTTACAGATCCCGCAAGCAGCGTATATCCAAGCCACGCCTACCCGGTCACCTGTTTTAACAGCGCTGACCTTACTGCCGACGGCTGCCACACGACCCACCACCTGATGCCCCGGAATCATCGGGAATTGCCGGGGCGGTGTGCGCCCTTCAATCTCATCCAACTCGGTATGGCAGACGCCGCAGGCTGAAACTTTCAGCAAGATCTCGCCATCGCCGGGAACAGGAACGGGCAGTTCCATAAGCTCCAGCGGCGTCTGATTGTCTTTAAGGTTGCAGAGCCTGTTTAAAACCATCGCTTTCATTGATCTCACCCTTTAGTCGTCGTGCTATTTACTCAATGTTATAGTGGATTTTTCGTTTTACAATGGACTTCATTTCAAATCAATGCCCGAATGCCTTATTATGATTACCAACATGATTAAAAGATTAAAAACCATGACATGATTGATCAAATAAATGCCATACTGCCGCAGACTCAATGCCGACAATGCGGCTTCCAGGGCTGTCGCCCTTACGCAGAAGCCATCGTATCGGGAGCTGCGGACATTAACCAATGCCCGCCGGGCGGTGACGAGGGTATTATCGAACTGGCGCAGTTACTTGGTGTAAACCCTAAACCGCTTAATGCGCACAACGGACAGCATAAGCCTAAAAGTGTTGCGTTTATTATTGAGCAAGACTGTATCGGTTGCGTTAAATGTATTGCCGCCTGTCCGGTCGATGCCATTTTAGGCGCGGCAAAATTTATGCACACCGTTATTGCATCGGAATGCACCGGCTGTGAACTTTGTGTAGCGCCCTGCCCCGTAGATTGTATTATCTTGCAGCCGCTGCCTGCGCCCATAGAATGCGAGCCGATGCTCATCAAAGCCCAGAAAGTCGCACAGGCGCAACGGGCAAAGCGGCGTTATGATGCACGCTGCTTACGCAAGGAAAATGAATCCCTGGAAAAAACCGAACGCTCCAAACAAAAAAGGGCGGCATTGGAGATGATGAAATCAAAAAAACAGGGGTAATATTAGATTCATGGCCGTGGGGCGTAATAGCACAACGTATTGCGCCGCATGGCACGGTGGTATCATTCTGCACGCTACACCCCATCCAGCCTGACCGCCGCCGCGTTCGCCAAACCCGCCATCCAGGTTATTTCCAGCGCAACCCAGCGGTAACACACGGTGGCAAAATCCGCTGACAAAATCAACTGATGACCGCCGCGCGCGTTGCCGATCAACCAGCCTTGTTGCTCCGCATTCGCCAGCAGGTTGCGCACCGTGGCGCGCGCCATCGAAAATTTTTTCGACAACGCCACAGAGGGCGCTTGGGCGCGCCATTCGCCCTGTTCAAAACGCAGGGTGCGGGTGATCTCCATTAATGTCACATAGCCGTTCTCGCGCGACAGAAAATAATGCACGGCGGGAAACGGCTCAGACAAACCGAAACGGTCATGGACATAGGCATGCACGCAATAGGTCATCAATTCGCCGAGCAAGTCCGGCATCGCCACCAGCGCTTGCGGTGATTTAGCCAGCGGCGTGGCGCGGCCCACCGCATCAAGATAGCTCTCCAGCCAGTGCAGGGTGGGCGCGATCATTTTTTCGGTCGGTTCCAGCAACTTAACCCGCCGGTCCGGCGCTTCCACCCGCCGCAACTGTCCCACCGCCACTGCCAATCCCAGCATCGCTTTAACCCGCGTCGGCGAGGCCAATATGCCCACGACGGACCCTCGCGCATACAATTCCTGAATGCGGGTGTAGGTCACTCCGGGCCCGTCCAGTCCGCGCCGGTGATGCAGGTACATCACAAAAGCCATCAACGCGAAACGGGGGACTTCCCTGGCTATTTTGTTAAGCAGCCAGTTCGATGAATAAGCCGCCAGCATATTTTCGGCAAAGCCCCGACAGGCGTCGTGAAAACCCGGGAGCGTCAGCGCATGATCGACGTGAGCATACAGGGCAGGACGATCCAAGGTGCCGGTTCGCCATTGGTGGGGAGGGTGGTGCAGCCATTGGGGTTGCGCAAAAGGGGGGGGATTAGGGGTTAAAATTGCCATCGGCCGAGCCTTTCTAAGCGAGTTAACATGTTCTAATCTTAACAGGTAACGCCGGAAATAGGACGTCAGGCCGCTTTTTTAGGCTAAAGCGCATGGATGCGCGCCCTTTTTTTTAATCATTACATTAACTCGGAGCTAGACCATGAAGACCAAAACCATCCTTTTTTCCCCGCTTGCCCTGGCGGCGGTGCTAATCGCCATCGTCACCGCTCAGCCGGTTCAGGCGGTCACTCTGACGGGGGTTACCATGCTAACTCCAGTGCCGGTAACGCCGGTAACGCCGATAGTAGCGCCAACAGCACACAATATCCAAGCGGCACCGCTCAGAATGGGCTATGCGATTTTGAACGGTGCCAACGGCACGGTATTGGCGTGTCAGCCTCAAATGCCCCAAGTGACCGGCATCCCTAACCCTGCCTTATGCGCGTACATCTACGATGTCGGGCTAAGCGCATCGGGATATGCGCTGACCAGCCAAATGGACACCAACAGCGCAATCATCATCAACCAAGACAGCAAGCAGCTTTTTCAGTGCAACTTTCTTCCCGGCGTAAACGGCATGTTGCCTACCGGTTTTTGCGGGCTGATTGACAGTCTGGCGCCGACTGGCACACCACCGCCAGTGTCTGGAACCATTAACTAGTTTCGTCGAGTACGCTTTGCGTAGGGTACGTTTTGCGTACCCTACAACCTCAGACTGATGTCTGCATGGGCGTTGATTGGCGGTTTGCCTCGCGGCGAAACCGCCCTACCTGTTACAGACGTAAATGGTTAACCCTATAGAATACCTATACCCTACAGGCTTTGCAAAGCAGAAAATATAAAAAATGTAGACTGGTTAACCGTTTCGTAAGGTAGGCATCGCGTATCATTATCCTGCAAATAAAAAAGCCTATCAAAAGCATTACGCTTAAATTTTGATACTCCTTTATCGGCTAATCATCATAAATTTTTTTCACGCTGTTTTGACATAAGGATTAATCATGAAAAACAAGCACCTCACTTTACCTCGGGCCTTGCTGATCGGCTGTTTGCCGCTGGCGGCGCTTAGCGGCAACGCTGATGCCTCAAGTTGTCTGACCGGCAAAGTCAATTTCACCGGCTCCAACTGGTACGCCGGCGGCAACATAACCATCACCAACACCTGTACCAACGATCAGCCGTTGGCCGGACGCCCTATCAGCATTACCGCAGTGGATAGCAATAATAATCCGGTGTCCCTGGGCGTGCTCAACGACTGGTGGGTCAACAACGCCGCTTATACTTTAAGCTTCTCCGTCGGCAATGCTAACAGCCAAACCGGCGTCATCGCCACGACTACGCCAGGGGCTACTGCGGTCATCACAGCGGGGCAGACCTTAACTTTTAACGGCGGCGTCAATCTGAACAACGCCGCTTTTAACAACACCCTTGCCAACGGCAGCCTGAGCATTGGCGGTACCGATACCACCGGCGGAGGCGGAGGCGGAGGCGGAGGCGGTTTGACATCAGGTTCAATCGGTTTCCATCTGCTGCTGGGCGTCAGCGGCTCCAATGTCCCGCAAGACACTCTGGACGTAACCGGCGACAAGTACACCGACCTGATTATGTCCAACATGATCGCCGGGGTGCTGTACGGACACCTATTGCAAACCTTTACGCCCAACATCCAGTTCAATAAGGATTATCTGTATGGCTCGATCATGGGGCAATTGCTTCAGGAAAATCTCGCCACCGAATACTATGTCAACACCAGCGACTTGATAGACCCTAACCCTAACCAAGCTGCGGTCATGGGCATGGGCCAAGGCGGCCCCTATCAGATCAATAACTATGCTGCGGATATGGTCTACGGAGGCAGCTATGCACCACAAGGCTATTCCCTGATTAATTACGCGACCCTACAAAAAAACATCGGTTACAGCATGGCCGATGCAGCCACGCAGCACATCAAAAACACCCCGGCCTCATTCAACAATAAATATTACGGGCCGGTGCTCACCGCTTATTTTCATTTTAATGATTATGTGGCAATGCAGGAAATCAGTCGCGTAGGTGGTTACACGCCGGGCTGGGAACCTTATTATGACAACGCGCTGTTCAATTTTGAATCGCTGGCCAATAACTTCCTGGATGTACTGTTAAACGTCGCCTACAACCAGGGCTACTATGGCGACTTGATGCTCGCCTACAGTAAATTAGGCGCTGGCGCGAGCTCAGCCACCGTCAGTCAGGTCGATGCTTACAGCTCAGTTTGGGGCGTTAAAGACAGCTACCGGCAATATCCCTATCAGGTGCGTTACTATTTAGACCAGATGTACAACAATCCGGTACCGAGCCTGAGCGACATCACCACCACCGTCACGCCCACTAATCAGATTGACTTCACTATTAGTGTCTTGCGGATGGTGTTTTCCAACGTCTTTCAGACCTTAGCTTACGTCAACAGCACCCGGCAATACATGTCCATCAGCAACATGCAAGCCACCGCCGCTTTTGACAATGCGCTGACCACGCTTAACATCGCTACGACAGCGACGCTGAATTTAAGTGACGCCGTGCAACGCGCGCAGATTTTCGCGTTGTTGGAAATCGCAATTAAAAACCTAGAATCCGACCTGGGCACAAACTTCTCTGCAACCACGTTGGAACAGCTTTAATTTGGGCTTATCATGT
>PMJA01000005.1 GCA_003158415.1 Methylobacter sp. | reverse complement strand
GAAATCTCGGTGCGATCCGCCGACGAGGCCTTAAGGCTGGTCAATGAGGAAAGACGCGCTGAAATAGTCACGGTCACCCGTTATATTGAATCGGAAGTCGCCAGCAATAAAGCCAGATCCGATACTATCGCCGCGTATTACGATGCCCTGAGTGCCGAAGCCGCATTGAAAAAAGCTGTCGGCGACTGGAAATAAAGGAAACCTTATGTCACAAACCGAACCCAAAAAATTTAACAAAATCGTCATGATGGCCGTAGCGGTTTTAGCGCTGATCCTGTTGCTGCTATATATGCAGGGCACATTCGTCAGTAAAGTGCCGCCCGGGTTAAGTCCGCAGGCCCAAGATGCCAACGTGCCGACAAACAACAGGGTACAGGTTGAACAACAATCCGTTGATGACATACTTATCTGGCCCGGCACGGTAAGGTCAAGAACCGTAGCCAATATCTCCCCAAGAATGACGGCACGGATTATTGAGATCAAGGTCAATGCGGGCGACAAAGTCAAAAAAGGCGATGTCATCGCCCGCCTTGATGAGCGCGAGATTAAGGCGCAAGAACAGGCCGCGCTGGCGGCATTTGCGGGCGCCGACGCCCAGGCGGCTCGCGCCAAGGCGGACGAACAACGCACCCGCAGCCTGTACAGCAAGGAGGCGGCGACCCGCGAAAACTTTGATGCTGTCGTCGCGCGGGCAAAAGAAGCGCAAGCGGGCGTAAATCAGGCGGCAAGCGCCATTAGTGAAATCAGGACGCACGTAGCCGATGCCTTATTACTCGCGCCTTTTGACGGCGTTGTTGTTAAACGTCTGCAACAGCCTGGCGACATGGGATTGCCCGGAGTCCCCGTCGTCAGCTTGCAAACGCCGCAGGGATTAAGGCTGGAGGCCGACGTGCCCAGCACTTGCGCCGGACGTTACCGCACCGGCATGACCGTCACCGTGCGCATCGATACGCTGGGGCAAACCGTAAACGCTCAAATTGACGAGATCAGTCCCGAAGTCGACCCGCAAACCCGCACCCAACTGATTAAAGTCGCACTGCCTGCCATTGCCGGTTTGCAACCGGGCTATTTCGGCTGGCTGGAACAAGCCTGCGACCGGCATGAGGCCTTATTGATTCCCACCGACGCCGTGCAGCACATCGGTCAACTGGAAGTCGTCCAGGTTTTAGCGGAAGGCAGGCAAGCGATGCGCCATATTAGAACCGCCAAAACTTTCGGCGACCGGGTTGAAGTCATTTCCGGCCTGCATGCCGGTGAAACCGTCGTCACCCACCCGCAGCAGGTACACTAATGGACGACCTGCAAAAGCAAGCCCCCAGGCGCGGCCTGACCACCAAGATAGTCGAAATTTTTACCACCTCGCAGCTATCCATCCTGTTCCTGGTTATTGCGCTGTTGGCGGGAGCCGCAGCACTGATGCTTACGCCCCGCGAAGAAGATCCGCAGATTGTCGTGCCGGTGATGGATGTGCTAATTGAATATCCGGGCGCATCCAGCGAAGAAGTCGAAAAACTGGTGGCGACGCCGCTGGAGGTGCTGCTTAAACAAGTGGAAGGCGTGGAATATGTCTATTCCGTATCCAGGCCTGGAACGGCGCTGGTTACCGTGCGTTATTTCGTAGGCCAGAGTTTTGAAGACAGTCTGGTTAAAACCTGGGACAGGCTGATGTCCAATCAGAACCTGATTCCGCCGGGCGTCACGCATTGGAAAGTGTCTCCCGTTGAAATCGATAACGTGCCTATCGTGTTGCTGACGCTGTCGGCTCAAAATAAACACTATGATTCCATGGCTTTGCGGCGTATCGCCGATGAGCTGATTATTTCCTTGCGTGGCGTTGCCGATGTCGGCAAAAGCGGGGTGGTCGGCGGCGAACAAAGGCAAGTGTCGATTTACGCCAATGCCGCCAGTCTGGCCGCGCACGGCGTCACCTTGCTTGAAATCACAAAGGCGCTGGCAGATGCCAATGTCAATCTGCAAGCAGGCGGCTTTGAACGCGGCAACCGCGAAATTCTGCTGGAAGCCGGGCCGCATTTCGGTTCAGCGTCAGAAGTGGGCGCGACCATCATCAAGAGCGTTGAAGGTCGTCCTGTTTTTCTGCGTGATGTCGCCCGTATTGAAGACGGCCCGGCGGACGTCGACCATTATACCCGCATCGGTTTCGGCCCTGCGGTAAACGCTTTACCCACCATAGGCCATGCCACCGGCGAGCAACCGCAAGTCGGGCAAGAACGGCAGATGGTGACCATTGCCGTTGCCAAACGCAAAGGCAGTAATGCCGTACAGGTCGCAAAAGCTGTGATCGCCAGCGCAGAAAAACTGCACGGCACGCTGATTCCCGAAGATATTTTGCTGAGCATCAGTCGCGATTACGGCGAGACCGCCAACCATAAGGTTAACGAACTGGTCAAGCACTTGAGTTTCGCCATCGTCATTATCGTGGTGTTGCTGGCGTTTTCACTGGGGCTTAAAGAATCCTTTATAGTCTCCATCGCCGTGCCCATGACCTTGGCGNNTTGCTGGATTATATTTCCGGTTACACCATCAACCGCGTTACCTTGTTCGCGTTGATTTTATCGTTAGGCTTGCTGGTTGATGACCCGATAGTCGATGTTGAAAATATCCACAGGCACTATAAACTGCGCAAAGAATCGCCGTTACAGGCACTGTTGACGGCGGTCGATGAAGTCAGGCCGCCAACCATACTGGCGACCTTTACCGTGATTGTGTCATTTTTGCCGATGTTTTTTATCACCGGCATGATGGGGCCGTACATGGCACCGATGGCTTTTAACGTGCCGATAGCGATGATCGTCTCGTTAATTGTCGCCTTTACCGTCACGCCGTGGGCGAGTTTCAAGCTGCTGCAAAGCGACTATCACAGCCATAGCGATGAGCCGCCGGAAGAGCTTAAACAAACAGCGGTCTATCGGGCTTATCGCGCCGCGCTAGGCCCTTTGCTGGCAACTTCGGGACGCGCCAAATTATTTTTACTGATTGTACTGATAGCCTTTGTTGGTTCAACCCTACTGGCCGTGACCCGGGCCGTGCCGCTTAAATTATTGCCGTTCGACAATAAAAACGAACTGCAAATCATGATCGACATGCCGCGCGGTACCACGCTGGAGCAAACCGATGAAGTCGCCCGCGTCCTGGGCGGCTATCTCGCCACCGTCAACGAAGTCACCGATTATCAAACCTATACGGGTCTTGCCGCACCGATGGACTTTAACGGCATGGTGCGCCACTATTATTTACGCAGCGGCGGGTACTTGGGCGAAGTCCGTATCAATTTACTGCCCAAGGATCAAAGAGAACAACAATCGCACGAAATCGCTCTACGTATACGACCTGACATAGAGCGGATAGGCAAGCAATACGGCGCCAACCTTAAAATCGTGGAAATTCCGCCGGGGCCGCCGGTGCTGTCCGATCTGGTCGCCGAAGTCTATGGCCCGCCTGAAGCCAGCATAGCCGACCTGATAGCCGTCTCCAAACGCATCAGGGCCGATATGGAAAAAACCGAGGGCGTGGTGGATGTCGATGATTTTTCCGAAGCCCAACATGACAAAGTGCGCTTTCAGCTCAACCGTGAAAAGGCGGCCTTGTCCGGCATCAGCGTCGCGCAAGTGGCGGAAACATTGCACATCGCAGCCGGTGGCCAGATGGTCGGCATCGTACACCAGGACAGCGAACGCCAACCACTGGAAATCGTCCTGCAATTGCCGCGAGCGCTACGCTCCTCGGTTCCCGATTTATTGGCGTTGCGGGTAAAAACCGGGCAGGGCGATTTGATACCCTTAAGTGAAATAGGCGCTGCAACACTAGGAAATGAAGACCAGCCTATTTTTCACAAGAACCTGCAACGGCTGAATTATGTCGTGGCCAGTATGGCCGGGCGCAGCCCGGTGGAAGCGGTGTTCGATCTTAATGACACCCTGGCCGAGCGACCCTTGCCGGACGGTTATAGCGCCGAACTGGCAGGCGAAGGCGAATGGAAAATAACGGTCGATGTGTTCCGTGATTTGGGACTGGCCTTTGCCGCCGCGCTGGTGATGATTTATGTGTTGCTGGTCGGGCAAACCGGATCGCTGAGCGTGCCGCTGGTGATGATGATCGCTATACCTTTGACCGTCATCGGCATCATGCCCGGTTTCTGGCTGCTTAACCAGTTTGCTGCGCCGGTTGGCGCTTACCCCAACCCGATCTATTTTACCGCCACCGCCATGATCGGAATGATAGCATTGGCGGGTATCGTGGTGCGCAATTCCATCATCCTGATCGACTTCATCGAACGCATCCGAGCCCGCGCCGATGCCACGCTGGCGGAAGCCCTGATTGAAGCGGGCGCGATACGCCTGCGGCCCATTTTTCTGACTGCCGGGGCTGCTATGTTCGGCGCCTTTGTGATCATCTTAGACCCGATATTTTCAGGGCTGGCCTGGAGCTTTATCTTCGGCATTTTTGCCTCGACCCTGTTTTCGTTGCTGGTGATACCGGTGGTTTATTTTTTGATTAATAAGAAAGAGTAATCGGGTAACTTACTTAATTTTGAGGCTTGCCGATTTATCCAGCCACGGATTGGCTTTTGCCGATAGCCACGATCCTGCCACGCTGTCGTGCTTGCAGACATGGTCTAAAAAGGCGATAGAGACGCTGAATATGGCGGCGACGTGATTGTAATCCTGTGCGCCATTTTGCCTGGAACCGCCTTTCGATTTACCCATCCCGCCTTGAGATCCTCCTCCGGAGTGGCCCTTTCCGCCGCCACCGCCATAAGAGTTGCTAAAACGCGGCGCGGCAGTGCCGGTCTCCGGTTTTTCAACGGATTCCTGCTCAGCATTGGACTCTTGCTTTTGCGATAAATTATTCCCCGCGAATAGTTGATGATTGCCTTTTTTCAGTAGCAGCAAACACTTATTGCCGGGCGGCGCATTTTCCCAGATGGCCGTGCGCGCATAAGGCGTACTGATGGCGTAAGGATCATCGTCCTCGGTGCCGGTTACCGCCAGTAAGGGAATGGAAATATTTTGATAACGGGTAGTTACGTCGCCTAGCGCTATATCCACGGACGGACTTAATAAAATTGCGGCCAGCGGGTTAAAGTCCGGCGCTTGAGGCAGAATGGCATCGTATTTTTCGCCGATCATTGCGGCTGCTGTTTGCGCACCGATGTCATAACCGGCTATGACCACGCGCGACAAATCCGCTGCGGCAAACAAACCTTGTTTGGCCTTGGTTCGCTGCTGGAGTTGTGCGTAAGCCCAGAGCACATGATTGATGCGTTTTATCAGGGATGCTTGTGAGAAATACTCATGTCCCAGATAGCGCAGGTCGCTGTTTCTGACGGCTTTCAAGGCGGCGGCTTTGTCTTTGTCCTTGCTGCTTGTAAACAAAGACCAACTACTGTCGGCGGGCTGTTTGTCATCGCTCGACATCGGGGTCACTACTTTAAGCGCATTGGCGATTTCTAGCGGCTGTACGCTAAATACCGCATAACCCGCCTTGGCCCAGGTTTCCCGCCAGAGTTTGCCTTCATCGGCTTGTTCTCCCAGGCCAGGCAGATAGATAATCAGCGGATAAGCACCCGGTGTTGTCGGTGTAAGCATTGAAATATCGACGGCCTGTCCATCGTGCCGCCAAGTTTCGCTGATCGACTTGATGTCGTAGCTGACCACGGCAGAGTAGCCGCCCTTGGCTATATACTGTCCGATTTTTTCGCTTTGCTGTTCCGGCGTTAGCGGCGACGGACTCATAAAACAGCCGGTCATGAACGCCGAACAGGCAATAAGCATCAGAAAATAAGTCGTGGTTTTGGGCGTTTTGTTCATGGCGTTATTGTGGGGGCGGCGCCGGTGGCGATCCAGACGGCGGCGGCGGAATATCCGCAGATGACGATGGGCCGGACGGTGACATCGGGCTATTCCGGGGCGGTGTTGCGCCTGACGGTGGTGGTGGCGGAAGTTGTGATGGTGCTTGTTGGGATATTGCGCCCGCAAACTGTCCAGATACCGGAACTTGATGGCCCTTGGCGTACATGCACTGTACATAAGCGGCGTCGTAGCGCTGTTGCGCCTCGTACATGGAGTTGCTGGCCTTGCCGACGCCGACCATGCTGCCTCCTAATAAGCCTACGCCAGCCCCCACGGCGGCGCCCGTGGCCGCGCCATTGGGGCCGCCGGCGACGCCGAGAGCTGCGCCCGCAGCCGCACCGACTACTGTGCCGACTACGGCGCTAGTGACGCCGCTATTTACCCCCGCCTGATTGGCTGTCGTGCCGCCCACCTGGAAAGATGCGAATTGCTGACAGACCACATTATCGTTACTAAACCGTTCGAAAGACATACCCGTGCCGGGCAGCACCATAACGCCGGGGCCGCTGGGTATGCTGGCGCAACCGGTTAGTGCCAGCATGACTGTGTTGGAAAGCACGATGGTAAAACGTGACATAATAATCCTTTCTTAGCGCGGGGGCGTCGGTGTAACTTGTTGCCAACCGCCCGGACATTGCTTGACATAAGGGTAATAGCCTTGGGGGCCGTTGCAGTAATACCAATAACCGGATGG
>PMJA01000073.1 GCA_003158415.1 Methylobacter sp. | reverse complement strand
GAGCAGGTTGAGCGTGCGGCGATGAGAGTCGAAAATGACAGAATGGAAAGTGAAGGGAAAATTCCTGCCAGTTACGAATCGATATTGTTGGGTATTACCAAAGCGTCATTGGCAACTGAGTCATTTATATCGGCGGCTTCATTTCAGGAAACCACGCGCGTGTTGACAGACGCTGCTGTGCGTGGATTAAGTGATGGTCTGCAAGGCTTAAAAGAAAACGTTATTGTGGGTCGGTTAATTCCAGCTGGAACCGGTTTGGCCTATCATGAAAACAGGAAAAACAGATTTGCTCAGCATCAGGTGGTGGAGAATGATGCCGCCGCCATTGATGCGGGAGACGTAGAAGAGGCTCTTAAACAAGCTTTGAATGTTTAGGCGTGTTATAAATATTTTTAGGAAAATGAGCTTGACCTGGTGAGCAATAACAAGTATTATGCTCTGCTCACATAAGCCAACGCGCTTGGGTCAGGTTGAAAAAGCAAATAAACCATCGGCATTAATTTGATCGGGTGGTTTATTTATTATCTGACAGTTAAATTGTATATCGGAGTAAACAAAGATATGGCCACGATCAACCAATTAGTTCGTAAGCCGCGTGCTAAGAAAGTAGAAAAAAGCAATGTTCCAGCATTGGAGGCATGCCCTCAGCGTAGAGGGGTATGCACGCGCGTTTATACGACGACCCCTAAAAAGCCAAACTCGGCCCTACGTAAGGTTGCAAGGGTTAGGTTAACTAATGGGGCTGAAGTAAGTAGTTACATTGGTGGTGAAGGCCATAATCTTCAGGAGCATTCCGTGGTTCTGATTAGGGGCGGTCGTGTTAAGGATTTGCCGGGTGTGAGATATCACGTTGTTCGTGGTAGTCTGGATGCTTCAGGCGTTAACAATAGAAAGTGTGGTCGCTCCAAGTATGGAACGAAACGGCCTAAAAGCTAAAAGTGAGTTGGTGAGAAATGTCTAGAAGAAGAGTTGCAACAAAAAGAGAAATTATTCCAGATCCCCGGTTTGGTAGTATTATGCTGACCAAATTCATGAATATGATCATGGAAAGTGGCAAAAAATCAGTTGCGGAAGGGATTGTATATGGCGCTTTGGATGTAATTGAAAGCAAGGGTCATGGCGAGCCGCTAGAGGTGTTGTCTAAAGCATTGGAAAATGTTCAGCCCAGAGTTGAAGTTAAGTCTCGTCGCGTTGGTGGCGCCACTTATCAGGTTCCAGTTGAAGTGCGTCCTTCCAGGCGTATGGCATTGGCAATGCGTTGGCTGATTGATGCGTCGCGTAAAAGAAACGAAAGGAATATGTCCTCTAAATTGGCGGGCGAGTTGATGGATGCTTTCGAAAGCCGAGGTTCGGCGGCCAAGAAGAGAGAGGATACTCATAGAATGGCTGAGGCTAACAAGGCTTTTTCGCATTATCGTTGGTGATCAACGAGATAAGTTTTAGGCTGTATAGTTAAGGTGCGTAAGACCCCGATAGAGTGTTATCGTAATATTGGTATCATGGCTCACATTGATGCCGGTAAGACGACAACAACGGAACGCATATTATACTACACGGGTGTGTCTCACAAGATAGGTGAGGTGCATGATGGTGCGGCGACCATGGATTGGATGGAGCAGGAGCAGGAGCGCGGGATTACTATAACCTCGGCGGCTACAACCTGTTTTTGGTCTGGAATGGAAAAGCAGTTTTCGCAGCATCGAATTAATATTATTGATACGCCGGGGCATGTCGATTTCACCATTGAGGTTGAGCGGTCATTGCGTGTGCTGGACGGTGCTTGCGCGGTATTTTGCGCTGTGGGTGGGGTTGAGCCGCAGTCAGAGACTGTTTGGCGTCAGGCGGATAAATATCATGTGCCTCGCGTGGTTTTTGTTAATAAAATGGATCGTTCGGGTGCCGATTTTTTTAGAGTAATCGAACAAATTAAGGCTCGCTTAGGCAGTAATGCGGTGCCTATGCAGTTGCCAATTGGTGTGGAGGATAGTTTTTCGGGTGTTGTTGATCTCGTTAAAATGAAAGCTATCTATTGGAATGATGCCAATTTAGGAATGACTTTCGAAGAAAAAGAAATTCCAACCGATATGCTGGCTCTCTGCGAAAAGTGGAGGGAGCATATGATGGAGGCGGCGGCTGATGCCAGTGAAGAATTGATGGAAAAATACCTTGTTGAAGGGTATTTGACAAATGAAGAAATAAAAAAAGGTATTCGCGCCCAAACGATATCGAATCAAATTGTTCCTGCATTTTGCGGATCGGCCTTCAAAAACAAGGGTGTTCAGGCGGTGTTGGATGCGATCGTTGAGTATATGCCTGCGCCGACAGATGTTGCTGCTATAAAAGGTCTGCTTGAGGATGAAGTGACTGTTGCGCAGCGTCCGGCAGGTGATGATGAGCCTTTTTCTGCATTGGCATTTAAGATTGCATCCGATCCTTTTGTTGGGACGTTAACTTTTTTCAGGGTTTATTCCGGAGTTCTGAATTCAGGGGACAGTATTTATAATTCTGTCAAAATGAAAAAAGAACGCATTGGGCGCATAGTGCAAATGCATGCCAATAGTCGGGAAGAGGTTAAAGTTGTTTGTGCCGGTGATATTGCGGCCGCAATAGGGCTCAAGGATGTGACTACCGGCGATACTTTATGTGATCTTAAGTCGGTTATTGTTCTTGAGCGAATGCAGTTTCCTGATCCTGTGATTTCAGTGGCGGTTGAACCTAAAACCAAGGCGGATCAAGAAAAAATGGGGGTTGCGCTAAGTAAATTGGCGCAAGAGGATCCATCTTTTCGTGTGCATACAGATGAAGAGTCGGGGCAGGTTATCATATCCGGCATGGGTGAGCTTCATCTGGAGATTATCGTTGATCGAATGAAAAGGGAGTTTAATGTTGATGCTAATATTGGCGCTCCACAGGTTGCATACAGGGAAACAATTCGCAAGTCGGTAGAGCAGGAAGGTAAATTCGTAAGGCAGTCGGGCGGACGGGGACAGTACGGTCATGTCTGGTTGCGAATTGAACCGCAGGAAGCTGGCGCCGGTTATGAATTTGTCAACGAAATTGTTGGTGGAGTTGTCCCAAAAGAATATATACCGGCAGTTGATAAAGGTGTGCAAGAGCAGCTGAAAAGTGGTGTTCTTGCGGGATACCCTATGTTAGATGTAAAAGTGTCTATATTTGATGGGTCCTATCACGATGTAGATTCGAGTGAAATAGCTTTTAAAATTGCCGGATCTATGTGCTTCAGAGAGGGGGCGAGAAATGCTAACCCTGTTTTGCTGGAGCCAATAATGAAAGTAGAGATAGCCACCCCGGAGGAGTATATGGGGGATGTTGTTGGCGATATCAATAGACGTCGCGGCATAATTCAGGGTATGGAAGATACGCCGTCAGGTAAAACAGTTAGCTGCGAAGTGCCGTTGTCAGAAATGTTTGGTTATGCAACTGATTTGCGTTCGGCGACACAGGGGCGAGCTACATACAGTATGCAGTTTGAAAAATACAATGAAACGCCCGCTCATGTAGCAGAAGCGATCATTAAAAAATCTTCATAAAATTGAATAACACAGGGTATTAAATCATGGCCAAAGAAAAATTTTCACGTAGTAAGCCCCACGTAAACGTAGGCACCATCGGTCACGTTGACCACGGCAAGACCACGCTAACTGCTGCATTAACAACAGTCATGGCTAAATTGCACGGCGGTGCAGTCAAGGCCTTCGACCAGATCGACAATGCGCCTGAAGAGCGTGCGCGAGGTATTACCATCGCGACCTCGCATGTCGAATATGAATCTGCTGTGCGTCACTATGCTCACGTTGACTGCCCGGGCCATGCTGACTATGTAAAAAACATGATCACCGGCGCGGCGCAAATGGACGGCGCGATTCTCGTCTGTTCAGCCGCTGACGGCCCTATGCCGCAAACCAGAGAGCACATCTTGTTGTCAAGGCAAGTAGGCGTTCCTTATATTGTTGTGTTCCTGAACAAAGCCGATATGGTTGACGACGAAGAGTTGATCGAGCTGGTTGAAATGGAACTCAGAGAATTGCTGGATATGTATGAATTCCCCGGCGACGACACGCCGATCATCAGAGGCTCTGCTTTATTGGCATTGCAGGGTGACGAAAGCGACATCGGTGTGCCCTCAGTGGTCAGATTGGTTGAAGCGCTGGATAGCTACATTCCATTGCCGGAAAGAGCAATAGATGGCGCGTTCCTGATGCCGGTCGAAGACGTGTTCTCGATTTCAGGTCGTGGTACAGTTGTTACCGGCCGTATCGAACGCGGCATTATCAAAGTCGGTCAAGAAGTTGAAATTGTCGGCATTAGGCCCACCGTGACAACAACCGTAACCGGTGTTGAAATGTTCCGTAAATTGTTGGATCAAGGCGAAGCTGGCGACAACGTGGGTCTCTTGTTAAGAGGCACCAAAAGAGATGACGTAGAGCGCGGACAAGTATTGGCGCACAAAGGCACAATCAAGCCGCATGCGCATTTCAACGCAGAAATTTACGTATTGTCAAAAGAAGAAGGTGGTCGTCATACGCCATTCTTTAATGGTTACCGCCCGCAGTTCTATTTTAGAACCACCGACGTAACCGGTGCCGTTGATCTGCCCGAAGGCGTTGAAATGGTGATGCCTGGCGACAATATATCGGTAAAAGTAAAATTGATTTCACCGATCGCTATGGAAGACGGCTTGCGTTTCGCAATTCGTGAAGGCGGTCGTACAGTCGGTGCAGGCGTTGTTGCATCAATA
>PMJA01000121.1 GCA_003158415.1 Methylobacter sp. | reverse complement strand
GAATAAGCGGTATAATTTTCGCCCCGAATAACCATTATGCAAAAAAGATTCTGCCAAAAAGCGAGCCAGACGGCTCTCAATATCAGTATCATCGCTATCTGTAGACAAACTACCCCAATCGGTATCCACAACGACCACCCAGCCGCCCGGTTTTGTGACCCGGGTCATTTCAGCTAAAGCTAATTCAGGATGGTGTAAATGCTGAAACAAACGCTCGCTACGACAGGAATCGAAATAATCCGTTGCAAGCGGCAATGACACAGCATCAACGCACTGATGTTCGACCCAGGCATTGNNTGCTCGGCGCGTTGCAAGGCCTCGGCAATCATAGCCTCATCGTAATCTGCGCCTATGACCAATCCGCTGGCGCCTACCAGGGGTGCTAACGGAATCGTGTCAGTACCCGGGCCGCAGCCCAAATCCAACACTTTATGCCCTGACTGAATTTGCATAAGCTCGTAAGAACGTTGCTTAATGTGATTAAGCAGATTTCCAGTGACACGGAGAAATTCCGGGTCTACATAACCTTTGGGTTGTGCCATTGTTTATCCTTCGCAGTTTGTGTGTCGTTGAGGTTACTTTCAAACCTGTGTATCACCGGCAACAAGTTTCGACCAGTATATCCCAGCAAACAGGGTTTTGGTTTTGGTTTTGGTTTTGGGTGTTGCTGGCAAGCTTTAACTTGTATAATACCGACAACACGTCTATCTCAACCATCCCAAAACATCTTGAAATCAGATAATTATATTACGCCCCCGACTGAATCAAAAGACGAGCATTCGACGAATAATCTTGTTGATTCTTTCAATAAATATTTCTAGATAGTACCCGCGATTTCCGATGAACTTAAAAACAAGGTTTATAAACTGCGTTATCAAGTCTATTGTATTGAAAATGCTTTTTTAAATTCCGAAGACTATCCTGATAACCTGGAATTCGATGAATTTGACCAGCGATCCATCCATTACCTGATCCGTCACCGCAAGTCCGGCGATTATGCCGCGACCGTTCGTCTTATCCTACCAGATGCCTATAACCCGGAAAAACTATTTCCACTGGAACTGCATTGTGAAATTGATAATGTTGCCGTGATGCAGCCTATTGATCGAAAGCATCTGGGAGAAGTATCACGGCTTTGTGTATCGAAAGCGTTTAGAAAAAGAAAAAATGATACGAACCCATTAGAAGCTATCGATTCCTATCGGGAGGATTATTTTACGCTAGACGAGAAACGGGCTTTTCCTCTGATTAGTCTCGCTTTAATCGCTTGTACCGTTAAAGCAAGCTATGAAAACGAAATTCACTATTCATTTGGCACTATGGAGCCACCGTGGTTTCGTTTAGTATCGGCATTCGGTATCAATTTTATAAAAATTGGTCCGCTGGTCGATTATCACGGCGAACGATGGCCGTCTGTGATAAAAGTAGCGGATATGATTGATTGTGTAGCTAAAAAAAAACCGAACACATGGGATTTACTCACAAATAAAGGCGTTTTTTTGCAAGCTGGGCCTAAAAAAGTGAGTTAAAGCGTAATGACCGCAGGGCTAATTAATAAATCAGCCGATTGAAGCATGGCATACGACGTGCTTTAGCCGTCCGTCCAGATAGCACATATAGATTATTGAACGACTAAAGCCGCAATACCATTAACAATAATCAGGGGAAACATCAAAAGTTCACCGATGCTTCGAGATAAAAGCTTCTACCCGGCATAGGCAAAATGTTCGGCAAGGTGAGCGCCGTCGGTTCGTAATACTCTGTATTGAGCGCATTGCGTAAAGAGGCGGCCAGATTAAGATGTCCGAACAGTTTTTTACCGCGCAAGGTAAAGTCAATTGTTTCATAATCATTCACGCTCAACTGCTGATTGGTACTGCCGGTTCTACCGCCTATCCAGTTAAGCTGGGGCTGTAACTGCCACTGAGGTAAAAACTTCCAGGCCAGCGCCGCATAAACATGATGCGCGGGTACGCCCGTCACCAAGCTTTGGGTCGTCTCGTTGACGGCATGTACCCAGGCGTAATTACCTTTGACGCCCCATTGCTCGCTCCATTGCCAGTTAAATTCGAACTCTGAGCCATAACCGTTTTGGTTGCCGCTGTTCTGATAGTTGTACACGCCTGCACCCGCCACTGGATCAAGCACTTGCGATATAAGATTGTTAATTTGATAATAATACAGATTGGCGCCAGTACTCAGTGATGACAACGGGCGGTAATTCAAAGCCCATTCATAAGTATTGATGGTTTCCGGCCTTAAATTGGCATTGCCCAGCACCACCGGATTATTCTGGGTATACAGCTCTGAAAAAGTGGGCGCTCTAAAGGCCTTGCCATACATCAGCTTGCTGGTGAGTTGTTTATTAATATCCCACACTAGGGCGGCACGCGGATTGAAGGTTCCGCCGAAATCGGAATAATGATCGTAACGCAAGCCTGCCGTCAACTGCCAGTCTGTAGCAAGTTGCCATTCATCCTGCGCAACCAAAGACCCGATTGTCCGATGTGTATTCGGCAAATAGGCTAAAGCTGTACCCGTTACATTCGTTAATGTGCCATTAA
>PMJA01000139.1 GCA_003158415.1 Methylobacter sp. | reverse complement strand
TCTGTAAAAGAAGATGGCACGGTCTTTGAGGCCCGAATGGCGGGGGTGTATAACGATAACGATATGACTGTTACACGAACGGTTGCAGGGACATCTGCAACCGGTATTGGAAATACAAACCTCAGCAGCCAAGCGGCTTTGGGCATTCTGCGTTATGGATTTCCTGTAGCGCAAAAGTGGATTGCATCACCCTACGTCGGCGTACGTTATATAGTCAATAGCACAGGGGGCTATACTGAAGCCGCCAGTTCTGCTGAAATAGCGCCGTTAACTTATAACACCTTGTCACATAATGCGACAACCGCTTTAGCCGGTGCGCGTTTGATAACTAAAATCACTCCAGTAACTACATTGCAGGCCAGTGCCGGCCTTGAACAGGATTTGCATAACGGTGGGAATGTTTATAATGCTACGGGTGTTGGCGAAATAAATCCCGTTGTGTTCAACGCCAATATTCAAAAAACCCGTCCGACGGTCAGTGTCGGCGCTTACTACGATATTAATAAAACCCAACGTGTTGGTCTTGATACTTACTACCGACAAGAAGCATTCCAATCAACCCCGGCAATGACGGTTTTAGTCACTTATCAAGCCGGTTTTTAAAATACTCGCTCTCAGCAAAAATATCCCGGTTATCCTCAACCCTGTCCAAATAAACCGCACCTTCCAGATGATCAAACTCATGCTGAAAGACCCGCGCAACAAACCCCTCCAGCCGGGTTTCCACGAACCCGCCTTGTTGATCAGTGTAGTTGATCCCTATTTCTATGTATCGCGGCACTAAGGCGCGTATGCCCGGTATGCTCAAGCAGCCTTCCCAGTCCTTTTCTTGGATATCCGACACGATTTGAAACGCAGGGTTAATCATCACCGTCGGTTCCATCAGCGGTGCCGACGGGTAACGCGGAGTAGGGCGCGAGGCGATAATAATAACCCGTTTTGATACGCCGATTTGCGGCGCGGCAATGCCGACACCCTGGGTTGTCGCCAGGGTGTCTTGCAGGGTTGCGATCAGCTGCCGTGTTTCATCGCTTAGGCTGTCGGCGATGACTTGGGCCTTTAATCGCAACACGTTTGCGCCTAATTGGGCAATCTCGCCGATCATCAACTACTAGCCTGCAATTCATTCAAAATCAACGATTGGGCTTGCAGCGGCTCTTCATTGGAGGTGTTTAGTAATTGCAAATAACGGCCGTCAGGCTGTAACAGCCAGGCTTGAGTGTTATCTTTTAAGTACAAATCAAGGTCATGTAATATACGGTTGGACAGGCGCTTGCTTTCTATAGGAAAGCAGATTTCCACGCGCCGGAACATATTGCGGTTCATTAAGTCCGCGCTGGAAGCGTACACTTCCTGATTGCCGTCATTGGCAAAGGCATAAATCCGCGCATGTTCCAGAAAGCGGCCGATGATGGCGCGAACTTCGATGTTTTCCGAGACGCCGGGTATGCCCGGCCTGAGGCAGCACACGCCCCTGACGATCAATTTAACGTCAACTCCGGCCTGGGATGCGCGGTACAGCGCCTGTATGGATTGCTCTTCGACGATGGCGTTGACTTGAATGATGATTTTCGCCGGTTTGCCGTTTTTAGCGTGGGTGATTTCCCGTTCGATTTTTTCCAGTATGCCTTTATGCAGGGTAAACGGCGATTGCAGCAATTTGTTTAATTTAGTCACTTTGCCCAAACTGGTCAGCTGGGCAAACACACGCCTGACATCTTCACCCAATTCCTTGTTGCAGGAAAACAAGCCGTAATCGGTGTAAAGCTGTGCGGTTTTTGGATGGTAATTACCTGTGCCCAAATGCACATAATTACGCAGTTCCTTACCTTCCCGGCGTAATACCAGACACATTTTGGCGTGAGTTTTATAACCCACGACGCCATACACGACATGGACGGCGGCTTCCTGTAATTTGGAGGCTAAATCGATATTGGCTTTTTCATCGAATCGCGCTCTCAACTCAATGACCACAGTGACCACCTTGCCTGCGCGCGCGGCCTTGATCAGGGCGGCAACGATAGGCGAATCGGCGCCGGCACGGTATAGCGTTTGTTTGATGGCCAGCACTTCCGGCGCTGCTGCCGCTTGGCGTAAAAATTCAACGACAGGCGAGAACGATTCAAACGGGTGATGCAGCAAAATATCATGGCGCTTAATCGCGGCAAAAATGTCTTTATTACGCCTTAGTTGCGGCGGGACACTGGGTTTGAACGGCGCGAACTTAAGGTCGGGCCTGGCGACGAGATTATTGACTTCCTGTATCCGGTTAAGATTGACCGGGCCATCCACCAAGAACAGCCGATCCCTGCCCAATTCAAAATGCGCAAGTAAAAAGTTTACCGTATCATCGGGGCAGGCGGCATCGATCTCCAGGCGCACTTCATCGCCGTAATTGCGCATGGCCAGTTCGCCTTGAACGGCCAGCAATAAATCGTCTATGGCGTCATCATCCACGAAAAAGTCGCTGTTGCGGGTAACCCGAAATTGGTAGCAGCCTTTAACGGTCATACCATTGAACAATTCGCTGACAAAGGCATGAATAATCGACGACAAAAACACAAAATCGGCCGGGCCGCTTTGGGTTTCATCGACAGGTAATTGAATGACGCGCGGCAAGGATCGTGGCGCTTGTAAAATAGCTCGTCCGCTGTTTCTGCCGAAGGCGTCCTTACCCGTCAAAGAAATAATAAAATTTAAACTCTTGTTGAGTATGCGCGGAAAAGGATGCGCAGAATCCAGGCCGACCGGTGTCAAAATCGGCAATAACTCGTCGTTAAAATAGCTGGACAGCCATTTGAGTTGCGCTTCGCTCCATTCATGGCGGCGAATAAAACGGATATTTTCAGCTTCAAGCTCTGGAATCAAGATTTCATTAAGAACCTGATATTGCTCTGCCACCAGTTTATGGGCATGAATGGAAATCTGCTCCAATTGTTCTTTGGGCGTCAATCCGTCCGGACCAGTTGCTTTGGGATCTATAGCGGCCATTTGGATAACGCTGGCAACCCGAACCTCAAAGAATTCATCCAGGTTTGAACAGGAAATACACAGATAGTTAAGCCGCTCAAGCAGGGGAACGGCTTCATTTTTTGCCTGCGCCAACACCCGTTTGTTGAACTCCAGCAAACTCAGGTCGCGATTAATGTAAAACTCGGGTTTTTCAAGATCTATCGGTTCAACTGTTACGTTCATGTCCATTTTTTTCCTTAAATCATCGGGTATAACGCCTGTGATAAAAACAGGCCGGTCACTGATTTTCCCGATATATAAATTCAAATCAGCTTGTGGTAATTGTGCCTTCTTCTATGCTGAAGACCGCCGGTAACGAATGTGGTTTCGGAGTGTAATGGCTTAAGCCGTTATACTCCAGCGCTAATACTCGCTTTATATGTTAAAGCCTCTTTTTCCCTGTAATCCTCCCGTATGAACGGCAATAATACGCCGCCCCGGCTTAAACCGATGTCTTGTTATTAGGTCGTAAAGTGCGTACATCATTTTTCCGGTATAAACAGGTTCAAGAGCAACGCCGGTTTTAGTTTCAAAGCCTTCAATAAACGCCATGAGCTCGGGCGTGGTTGCGGCAAAGCCGCCGAAGTGATAATCCAGGTTAATCCGCCAGTGAGTTGCGGGTTGTGGCAATAACGCGGCCACGTCATTGCGTAAAAAACCCGCATTTTTTAATGCCGCAAAACCCATGACCGATACCTGATCAGGCGTCGCCGCTATCATACCCGCTAATGTTGCTCCTGTGCCACAGGGTACGCAGAGCATGTCATAAGAGATGTCTATTTCATCGACCAGTTCCGCGACACCTGTTAACGCTAATGCCTGGGCGCCACCTTCCGGTAGCCAGTATTGGCGCGGCTTTAGTCCGGGCAAATCCAGGTAGTTCTTGTGTTGCCGCAACAGTCGATAGTCAGTACGGGATATAAAGTTAAGTTCCATGCCCCAGTTTTGCATGTCAGTTAAGGTCGGCGTCAGCGTTTCCGTCCGCTCGCCCCGTATAAAACCCGCCGTTTTTAAACCCAAAATTTTACCCGCGTAAGCCAAGGCATGTAAATGATTGGAATAAGCACCTCCCATACTGATGAGTGTATCGGCTCCTGAAGACAGGGCATGATCAAGGACATATTTAAGTTTACGCCATTTATTCCCGGAAATGATAGGATGCAGCAAGTCATCGCGTTTCATCCATAGCTCGATTTCATAGCGGGCCAACAGTGGATCATCAATCTTTGTCAGAATCGACGGCTTGAAGGTAAGTTCCAGTTTAATCAGTTCAGGGTGCATTTATGTGTGGACGTTTTAACTTAACCGCAACAAAACCGCAAATTATGACCCATTTTAGCTTGCAACTGTTACCTGATTATGACCCGGACTACAATAATCCCCTGCATAATGATGCAGCCTGTTTAGCGGATGTGACGTGATGATCATAAAACCACAAAACCTGTCCCGATCATAATTTGTAGTATTTTGTGGAGAAACTAGGCTTAGCCTGTGACTAAATCTGTTATAATTCGATATCTTCGCATACCCGGACGGCAATCCTTGCCGCAAGCGCAAAAGCAATAACGCTTTAATCACCTCACCATCAGTAAAAACACAGTGGATTTAAAACATATCAGAAATTTCTCCATTATCGCACATATTGATCATGGTAAATCAACACTCGCGGATCGTTTTATTCAAATCTGTGGCGGCTTAAGTGCCCGCGAAATGTCGGCGCAAGTCCTTGATACTATGGATATTGAGAAAGAGCGAGGCATTACCATCAAGGCGCAAAGCGTAACTTTGGACTTTAAAGCCAAAGACGGCGAAACTTACCAGCTTAATTTTATTGATACACCGGGACATGTGGATTTTTCTTATGAAGTGTCCCGGTCGCTGGCGGCTTGTGAAGGCGCGCTACTGGTGGTCGATGCGGCACAGGGCGTTGAGGCGCAAAGCGTGGCGAATTGCTATACGGCGATAGAGCAGGGCCTGGAAGTGGTGCCGGTGCTGAATAAAATCGATTTGCCATCCGCCGAGCCGGAACGTGTGCTGGCTGAAATTGAAGAAGTGATCGGCATTGCCGCGGACGAGGCATTGATGATTAGTGCCAAGACCGGTCTGAATGTTCAGGATGTTCTGGAACAACTGGTTATTAAAGTGCCNNGATCAGCGCCAAAACTGGTCTGGGCGTGCAGGATGTGTTGGAACAACTGGTTATTAAAGTGCCGCCGCCGCAAGGCAATATCGATGGCCCTTTGCAGGCCTTGATCATCGATTCGTGGTTCGACAGTTATCTGGGCGTGGTGTCGCTGGTCAGGATTATGCACGGCAGCATCCGCAGAAAGCAGAAGATTACCATCATGTCCACCGGCAAATCGTTCATCGCCGAAAAGGTCGGGGTTTTTACGCCCAAGCGTCTTGAAAAAGAAATTTTAAATACCGGCGAAGTCGGTTATGTCGTGGCCGGCATTAAAGATATTTTCGGAGCGCCCGTGGGTGATACCATCACCTGGACGGATAAACCGGCAGCTGAACAGCTTACCGGCTTTCAACGGGTGCAGCCGCGCGTTTTTGCCGGTTTGTATCCGGTGAGTTCCGATGATTATGAAGATTTGCGGGAAGCGCTTAATAAGTTAAACCTCAACGATGCGGCCTTGCAATTCGAGCCGGAAACTTCGCAGGCTTTGGGTTTCGGCTTTCGTTGCGGTTTTCTGGGTATGTTGCACATGGAAATCGTGCAGGAGCGTTTGGAACGGGAATACGACGTCGATTTGATTACCACGGCCCCTACCGTTGTTTATGAAGTGATTACCCAAACCGACCAGATATTAATGGTGGATAATCCGGCTAAACTGCCGGACGGCGGCATCGTCAAGGAAATTAGGGAGCCGATTATCCGGGCTAATATTCTGGTGCCGCAGGCTTATTTGGGCGGCGTTATTTCGCTGTGTATCGAAAAGCGCGGCGTGCAAAAAGACATGCAGTATGTGGGCAGACAGGTATCGCTGCATTATGAAATGCCGCTGAGCGAAGTGGTGCTGGATTTCTTCGACCGCTTAAAGTCGGTGAGCCGGGGGTTTGCCTCGTTCGATTATGAGTTTTTGCGTTTCCAGGCAGCAGATCTGGTTAAGCTGGATGTGTTGATTAATGCCGAAAAAGTGGATGCTTTGTCGATTATTGTGCATAGGGATTTAAGCAATAATCGCGGCCGCGATCTGGTGGAAAAAATGAAAGACCTGATCCCCCGGCAAATGTACGAGGTGGCTATACAGGCCGCCATCGGTTCCAAAGTCATCGCCCGGTCTACCGTTAAAGCGATGCGTAAGAATGTGATTGCCAAATGTTACGGAGGCGACATCAGTCGTAAGAAAAAATTATTGGAAAAACAAAAAGCCGGTAAAAAACGCATGAAACAAGTCGGCAATATTGAGATTCCTCAAGAGGCGTTCTTGGCCGTTTTGCAGTTGAACAAAGACTAAACAACCTTTTATCTTTTACCTTAAAGTATATAACTATGGACTTTGATTTTTCCTTTTATCTTTTTCTGGCTACTGTCGTTACCGGTGTTATCTGGGGCGGTTATTTGTTGATCCTCAAATCGCAGGGCTTGGTTTTTGATGAAAAAAATGAACCCGTACTCGTCGAGTATGCCCGTTCGTTTTTTCCTATCGTATTGATTGTGTTATTGCTGCGGTCGTTTATAGCCGAGCCTTTTCGCATTCCTTCCGGATCCATGATGCCTACGTTACTTGTCGGCGATTTTATCCTGGTCAATAAGTTTACTTTTGGGTTGCGCTTGCCCGTTATCAATAAAAAAATTGTTGAGCTGAACGAGCCTAAGCGCGGCGATATAGTCGTTTTCCGTTATCCTAAAGAGCCGTCTGTCGATTATATCAAGCGCGTTATCGGCCTGCCCGGCGACAAAGTGGTTTACAGCAATAAACAACTGACCGTCAATGGCATCCCCGTCCAGCAGGTTTCTTTAGGGCGTTACCAGGGCTTGGGGCAGGGCGAGGATATGACCGGCGCGGAACGATTGTCGGAAAATTTGACCGGCGTCGAGCATGATATTCTAATCAGAAACGGCACGCCTACGGTTGAGTTTTCTCATGTCGTACCCGCAGGCAATTATTTTGTCATGGGCGATAACCGCGATAACAGCAACGACAGCCGTTATTGGGGTTATGTACCTGAAGCCAATTTGGTAGGCAAGGCTTTTTTTATCTGGATGAGTTGGGATTGGCAGGATAAAGGCGTCGGTTTTAGTCGTATAGGCACGGTATTGAATTGACTTGGAAATGCAGGCAAAGGCTAAAGGTGTAGGGTTGTTGTGCAAAATGGCAACTGAACTTTGTTCATGTTATGATGAAATTCAGAGGTTTTAATGAACATGTCGCCTAAACATCAACAAGGTTTAACGTTTATCTCACTGGTTTTTACACTGGGTATTGTCGCGTCCTTTGTTTTATTGGCTCTTAAAATAGGGCCTATTTATCTTGATCATAGCAAAGTGGTTGGAACCCTGGCGGGGCTTAAAGAAACCGCTGATATTGAAAAGCTCAGTGAGGCGGAAATTAGACGCAGCTTAAACAGACGCTTCAATATTAATAGTATTGCTGATATTACTCAGGATGACATAACGGTCACCAAACGGGGTAAATATCTGAAAGTGGTTATTGAGTATGAGGTGGTCAGGAAAATTATCGGCAACCTGAGTGTATTGGTAGAATTTAATGATGTGATTGAGGTGGGACAAGAGTGATAAAAAAGCCCGAAGTATTATGTAAAAAACTGGGATTAACGTTTAATAATCCACGGCTTTTTACTATGGCTTTAACCCATCGTAGCGCCAACTCGAATAATAATGAACGGCTGGAGTTTTTGGGCGATTCGATCCTGGGTTTTGTTATTGCTCAAAAGCTCTATGACACTTTTCCCGATGCCTGCGAAGGCGTTTTAAGCCGTTTGAGAGCGAGTCTGGTCAATCAGCGTTCATTAGCCGAATTGGCCAGGAAGCATCAGGTGGGGGATTATTTATTGCTGGGTTCCGGGGAATTGAAAAGCGGCGGCTTTCGCCGTGACTCCATTTTGTCGGATGCAATGGAAGCCATTATGGGCGCGTTGTTTAAAGACCAGGGTATTGCCGCTTGCCAGCAATGGATAGAGCAGTTGT
>PMJA01000015.1:2091-2693 GCA_003158415.1 Methylobacter sp. | reverse complement strand
GGTATCGAATCGGAGGAGACGGCGGAATCGATTCACTTTGCACCTCCGCTGACTTGCGTGTCAGCTATGGCGCAAAGTTATGGCGGAATCGGTGCCGCGTCCAATGATTTTTATGAAGTCCGCTATGCGTTTTCGACATAACGGAGGCTTGCAGACGGTAGATTTTTCTACAATTCGTAGGCGCGGATGGTTTCCGGCGTCCCGACGCCACCCTTATATAAGGAGGCTTCCACATTCGGACGGACCGAGACATAGCAGGTGAAGCTGGTCCCATCCGTCAACTCGATCTGGACACTGGGTCCGTCACCTGCGTTTCGATGGATACGGAGCAATTGGATCGTTTTGCCCGCCATCTCCGGGCAGTCAATGTAGTCTTCTGGCATAAACTCGTCCCCCCCAGCTTTAATCACTAGAATCGCATCCGGCTTATCCTGTTGTCAGATCAATTTTGATGAATTTTTCTCAGTTTCACAGGCCCGTTATCCAGAGCCAGTCAAGCGGATAAGCCGAATCAAAACAATCTCTTTCCGAACAATATCACACTCATAATGTGTAGACTCCCGACGATTGAGCTTCGAGCATGGGGATGTGGCCCCACGTTC
>PMJA01000015.1:0-2011 GCA_003158415.1 Methylobacter sp. | reverse complement strand
TGGAAATCAATAATTTCGTGCTAGGCGAATAATTACGTATAATGGATTTGGAGGTGTGGAATGCCAACCGCGACTCAACCCGAAGAATTGATGGTTTGGACGCCACCGAAGACGCTAGAGGAAGCCAAATCCCTGTTTGCGCGGTATTCGCCCAAGTTCCGGACTGTGCCGGGCAACGTGAAAACTGTACCGGGAAAGAACTGGGTGAGTGTGCTTTATCTGTCCAGCCCCGAACAGGATGCCATGGTCGAGAACACCCTTGTCACGCTTCGGAATTGCAAGGTATCGACGCTTTTGGTCTACACGCCCCGCAATTCGCCGGATTTCGCGTTCCGAGTGGGAACGATGGTCGGGCGGCAGAAGTTCGTTGAAGCGGAGTGGGCCTTCAACTGGCCGCACCTTAGACAGCTCTTGAAGGCGCGCAACATCCGGGTTCATGCTGAGCACGATGTGGACAAGGAAACGTCCTTCCAACTTTTGGATGCCAGACAGAGGCTCGGATTGAGCCAGGAACAGTTGGCAAGTGCTCTGAATGTGACAGCTCGCACTTTGCAAAACTGGGAGGCGGGTAGGGGAATCAGCCAAATGTCCAAGAAAACGCGNNGTGGCTCTCCTCACCGCTTGAGGCATTTGCTGGGAGAACCCCACAGCAGTTGATTACGGATGGCCGTATCCGGGATCTGGTCATCGAATTCGACAGATTGAGCGAGGGCCAGCCGGTTTGACCTTCAATACCAAACAACGGGCGGTGATCGAGCGCTGGATCGGACGGGCCGCCCCGCTGCAAGGTGTATATTTTCGCAGCGTCGAATATCGCTACATGGACCCCAAGGATGTCCTGAGCGGCACCGGAACGAGAAAATACGGGGGGCGTTTTGCGCCGAAGGGTGTTCGTGCCGTTTATCTTTCGGTAACCGACTCGGGAGCAAGCAAAGAGGTGACTGCGCGGAAGAGCCGGCTTGGCGGTACTGCACAAATCAGTACCGGCAAGTACCCACGAGTCGTGTATGCCGTGGCTGTAGACCTGCAAAAGACCCTGGACCTGTCTGATCTTGGAATCTCGCTGGTCGGCAAAGCCGTGGTCAAGGCCTGTCTCGCTCTGGATAGCTTAGAACCGTCAATGGAATTGGCCCGCGAACTTCAGGCAGAAGGAATACAGGCACTTCTCTTTCCGAGCGTGGTAGGTGGGGATAATAATTTGGTCGTCTATCGCGCCGACTGCGACCGGAAGGCATTGGCACTCCAGAATGAAAAGGAAGTCATAGAGCAGGCAAAACGAATCGCCGCAAAGTATCCGTAGCTTTGCAGTGAGAGCAGGGCTGCTCGGACCCAGATTGGTGAAATTCCTGCACGATTCAGCGGTTCCTTAAGGTGAATCTATAGCAGACGATTATTTGATGACTACATCGCTGGATGCTGCTTTCCCTTATCCTCCGATTTGGAAGTGCTTGGGCCGGTCCCACACGGCCAGCCCTTTGACCCGTCGTTGAAAAGTTTGTCGCATTTTTGTCGCAAATACCGCCCAGAGGGCCGTTTTTGCCGGTTGTGCCGGTTTATAACCACTGTGCCGTCAATAATTTACGTTTCTGGGCACTTCATGGCATGGAAGAGGTCGTCGGTTCGATCCCGACCAGGTCCACCAATTATATCAATGACTTAGAGACGGTCCGCCATCCTGCCTTGGTAGCATTTTGGTAGCAAATTCCAAAACCTTGCCGCGAACAGGATGCGTGATTGCTGCTTCCTTCCTCTCCGAAGGGATCTCTTGTAGAACTCTTCCTTTCGATGTTGCTTTCCCTGCCGAAAAGTTTTCGCTCCTTTGCATGACCCTGCTTCCGGCCGGATGTTGGCCCGTGTTGCCGGTCGCCATCAGCTCTTCATGGATCGAGGTCACCGTCGAGCGCACACCTTCCTCCATCGTCTGCATGTAGACATCGGTCGTGGTGGCCACACGCGAGTGGCGCAGCATCCCCTGAATATCCTTGATATGCCCCTTGTCCTTGGCCAGCGT